>JAUSAX010000042.1 GCA_030652315.1 Afipia sp.
CTAGTACCTACTATCCGAAGTGACTGAGTCATATTTGCACTATCATGCGGCGTTGCCGCATGATTCAAGATGGCATGATAAGCGATGCCATGAAAGTCCGGCTGCGGCCGGGAGATCGAGCGATTCTTGAGGCGCGGTTGCGCGCCGGCAGCACCGAGCAGCGGCAGCTGTTACGGATACGGATCGTGTTGGAGGCGGCCGACGGGCACGCGACACGGGAGATCGCCCGCGAGTTGGAGACGACGCCAACCACGGTCAGCTTGTGGCGTATCCGTTACGCGCACGAAGGCCTTGATGGGCTGGAAGATCGGCTGCGGCCTGGCACCCCGCCGATCTACGGCGAGGCGACCGACCAGCGCATTCGCAAGGTTCTCGACCAGCCGCCACCCAAGGGTTTTGCACGCTGGAACGGGCCATTGATCGCGCGGTCGTTGGGCGACGTCGATGTACAGTATGTTTGGCGATCGCTGCGCAAGCAGAAGATCGATCTGGCCGGACGCAAGAGCTGGTGCGAGAGCAACGACCCGGATTTTGCGGCAAAGGCCGCCGACGTGGTCGGCCTCTATCTGGCGCCACCGAAGAACGCGATTGTCCTGTGCGTCGATGAGAAACCGTCGATCCAGGCACTTGAACGGGCGCAGGGTTACCTAAAACTGCCGAACGGACGCGCCCTGACCGGGCAAAGCCACGACTACAAGCGGCATGGCACGACAACCCTCTTTGCCGCCTTTGAGGTTGCCACCGGCAAGGTCCGGGCCGCACACAAGAAACGCCGTCGCCGCAAGGAGTTTCTCGACTTCATGGATGACGTCGTCGCCGCCTATCCAACGGCGCGGCTCAAGGTCATCCTCGACAATCTGAATACGCACCAGAAGAACGACGAATGGCTGAAACGCCACCCGCTCGTAACTTTCCACTTTACGCCGACACGCGCCTCGTGGCTCAATCAGGTCGAGGGCTGGTTCTCCATCTTGCAGGGCCAGTCGCTGACCGGCGCATCGTTCACCTCAGTCGAACAACTCAAGCAGCACATTAATGCGTTCATCAAAGCCTACAACAAAGATGCGGAGCCGTTCGTCTGGACAAAATCCAAAGTCCACCAGCGCCGCGTCAAAGGACGCCGTCTTAGTGACTTATGATTCCGGGTACTAGATACAGCAATTTTGTCGCGGCGTCATCGGTTGGGAAGTGGCCTCTGGTCCGAACGGCCCGACGCAATTTCGAGCTCAACGCTTCGATGGCATTTATGGTGTAGATGATCCGCCGGACCGCCTCCGGTAACGCAAAAAACGGGATGACGAGATTCCAGTTGCGGCGCCAGCTCTGGGCGATGGCGGGATATTTTGCGCCCCAGGGTCCTTCTGCGAAGTCGTCTAGCGCCGCCTGGCCGGCATTGGCGTCGAACGCGCGGTAGACAGTCTTGAGCGCCTGAGCGACGCCTTTGCGGTCCTTCCAGGCGGCGTAATCCATCGAATGGCGGATCAGATGGACGATGCAAGTTTGCACCACCGTCTGCGGGAAAACGGCGTTGATGGCCTCTGGAAAGCCCTTCCGCCCATCGACAACGGCAATCAGGATGTCAGTGACGCCGCGGCCCTTGAGGTCGTTCATGACGCGTAACCAGAACTTGGTGCCTTCGGTCTGCTCGATCCACAGGCCCAGAATATCCTTGGTTCCGTCGGGCAGGACGCCCAGTGCGATGTAGACGGCTTTGTTGCGCACGAAGCCTTCGTCGCGGATCTTGATCCGCGGCTCATTGTGTTCGGGTTCGACGGCGACCAGCGTGACGGACGCTGGGACCGCGATGCGAAACGTCTGCGGGATCATCAGCCCTCCCTCAAAATCAGGGCTATCGGCAACACCCGCTCAACGCGCGATTTTTTCTGACGTCGCGGTGCTCGTGCCCTGAAATGCGGCTTTCGGGAGACACTCGACCTTTCTTTGCAAAACCCCGCAATTCCTCGGGGCCCCATTTGAATCTAGGGGGCACCGGCTGTCCGTGCCGTTAATCTGGGATTCTGCATGAAGGTTATCGCCTATTACCGCGTCCGCCCGAACGAGCCCGCGGATTCTGATATTGCACTGCAAGAACAACGTGAAGCCGTCAAAACTTGGATCGAAGGCCATAGGGCGGCTGTCCAGACCGAATACGTCGAGCCTGAAACTGACGGCTTCTCGCGCCCGCAATTGCGGCAAGCCATGGAGGACTGCAAACAGTCCGGCGCCACGCTGCTGATCGCGCGGACAGAAGCGATCGGCAGCGGGACAGAGTTTTCTCCGCGAATTTCGAGCATTCCGGTAGCGTTCGCGCCGGAGGCATCACGCGAGCGCGGCTATGTCACCCTGGCACCTGAGAAAGCGCCGCCGGACCTCACCCTGTATTTTCCGGACTTCCGAAGCCGGAAGACCGTGCCGGTCTATCTGTGCAATGGCACAGATGCGCCCATCCACACCATCACGGTCAGGACGATCGGCCTGACCTCAAAATTTACAACGCCAAATCCGACCATCGCTAACGAGCCTGGCTCTGCCTCCGAACAGCCCCTATCGACGACACCGACCACATTTTCGCTCGACCGGCTGGATATGCGACATGCCGCTGTGATCGATCGCTACGATCCGATGTTTGACAGCGATTTCGTGACTGCTTTCGAGATCACATTCCTTGATGAGCAGGAACAGAGTCAGAGGCTGACGGCATTCCTCAGTGCCGCTTCTCTGTCCTCGGCTTACATCGCCCTCAAGAAATAACCGCCAGCGCGACAAACCCCGACGCACGCCTTTCAACGGCGGCGGCGAACAATCCCCTATGCCCATCACCTGATCATTTCGAAACTTTCACAAAGGAAGCCACTCATGGCAGCGTTGTTTTCAAAATCGAATCTTATGACCGGTATAGCCTTCGCTACCCTGTTCGGAGTCGTCATCGTTACGCTGCGACTAGCGACAGGCGGATATGGTGGCCCCACCAGCATTCCCGAATGTAACAGCAACACCACCCGCGACATGCTGCAGGATGCGTTCAAGGATTCTCCACAGGCCACTCTGGGACTAAAACTGCTTAAAATCGGCGACATCGGAGTTGTCGGGAAAGACTTGCTCGACGAAAACGATAAAGTCCGCCACCGGGTTTGCGTCGCGGACGTCTTCACGAACCGCGGACGGGGGCCGGTGTACTTCAACATGTCCTGGGCTGACGCCCAAAAATCCCAAATCTATCTTGAAGCACCGATGTTGCCGTTCTGACCACGATCAGGAGGGCTCACAACCTGAGCGACCATCTTGGATGATTGTCTTGGGGCCAATCATCCACATGGTCACCCGGCCCACGTGATCAATGGGTTCTATTTCTGGCAAAGCCGCTCCAGCACTTACTACCATCGGCGCATGGGTTTACCGCGCGGGCGCAACGGATTGTCGCCCTTTGCAACAGGCCAGGGTCGCCGGGAAAGCACCCGCTCGATCCGGGCCTCCCTTCCGCCCGCACCCATCACCACGGGATTGACCATGGGACTTTCAGCGATCCAGGCCAGATACTGCGTCAACGCATCGACCTGATCGTTGTGCTTGGCAAACGGGAACCGCATCAGCTCACTTTCGAACCCGACAGTCCAGGGTTGATTCTTTTTGATCAGGACTCGATGTTGAGCGAACATATGCAGCTGGCTTTCAAGCCGCTCCTCTTTACCACGCCCGCCGGTCGGCCGCAGTTCAACCTGATGGCCGCGTTCGGACAGCATGCTTGCCAGGCCCGTTCCAGAACTAGCGTCTTCGATCAGGATTTTTGACGATTTATAGGCTGTGATCAGGCCGAGAGCAGCGTCACGCATCTCAACCGGTTCAAGTCGGGCGCGCAATACGTCGATGACGTAGTGGCGCCGGGCGTCGCGAGCGATCACCAAGCAGACAGTGTAGCTATTGCCAGAGCCTGTCTTAACCGCCGTATCCCAACTGAGGGTGATCTGCCGTGCGTCCGGCGGCAAGTCATCAAAATGCTTGATCTGGCCCGGCCGGATCAGCTCACCCAACGCCGCTGACGGATTCTGCTGATACTGAGCGGCAAAGATCGATTCACCAACCTCTTCCCGCTTCCGATTGATGATTGCTTCCGGCCACCGATTGACCAGTAGCGGTTCACCGGCCTTTCGGTGCCAGGTTGAATTACTGAGAGGATAGGACGCCGCTTCCTCAGCCACCAGGGGCAGACAGACGTGCTTCCAGCCACCATTCTGCAGCAGATTACCGGACAGGTCGTCCTCATGCATGCGTTGACCAACCACGATCATGACCCCATTGATCTGATCGTCAAGACGTGACGCGATCATGTTGTCGAAGTTCTCGTTGACGTTTGCCCGTTCCTTTTCTGATTTGACGTGGTGGGCCGAAATGGGATCATCGATGATGATGACGTCGAAGCCGCGGCCGGTGATGCCGGTCTCGAATGAGGCAGCATAGCGGCCGCCGCCGTCCGTCGTGACGAAGTCCATGGCCTTGCGGCCGTTGTCGCGCAGTCGCAAGCTTGGAAAGGCACGCTGGTAAAATTCCGAGTTGATCAGCTGCAGCGTTTTCGAAGCCAGATCTGAAGCCAGGGCCTGACTATGCGAGATCACGGCGATGCGCTGTTTCGGATCACGGCCCAGAAGCCATGCGACGAATACGATTGACGTCAGAACTGACTTCAGGTGACGCGGCGGCAGGTTGATGATGAGACGGGTTTCCCGGCCCTCGACGACGCCCATCAGTTCGCTGATCAGGTATTCCAGATAGGGCGCAACTTCGAGGCCCCAGCGATTATCGACGACAGGAAACGACCCCTCTAAAAACGCCTGAAGGTCGTTCCGCATCACAGCGCGGTAGATTTGAAGATCAGAAGGCATGGATATTGCTCTTAAAAAATGGAGCCAGTGCCGATCGGCACCGGCCGGATAGTCCGCGTCTGCTACTCGGCCAGACGGCGTGCGAGAAAGCGCGCGAGAATCGCTTCGTCATCGGATGTCAGCGCGGGCACTTCTTCTGCCACCGCTTCAGGCTCGAACAGACGGCCGACCAACGTCAGGACGACATTGGCAGCACGCGCATCGCCCTTAAGCGCTTTGGCAACAAGCGCCTTCAGCATGGCGCGCTGCTTGGAGACCTTGAGGCTACGCTCGCCCTCCCGGATCCGGATCTTTTCCGAAAGCTCGCTGCGCAGATCCGTCTTCAGATTGACGCTGCCCTTCGGGCGCCCGTTCGGATTGCCGGACTGCCCCGGCTTGAACCGGGTTTCGGCGGGCGGCTTACGGTAGCCGACCTTCGCTTCTTTCCGCTCAGACATTGCCCACCTCCGTCATGTCAGCGACAGCGGCGGGCGGATTCGCACCAGCGACATTGTCCCCAGCGGAGACATCCGCCGGCGCCTCTGTGACGTCGGCACCTGTCGATGTCGGATCCTCGGTGACAGTTGAAACAGCGCGCTGATAGATCTCGTCAAAGGTCTCACCGGTGACGGCATGGATGGCGTCTTTGCCGGTGCTCTTCTGCCAACGGCGGATCGCCGCGTCGACATACATCGGATCGAGCTCAACACCGACGCAGACGCGACCGGTTTCTTCCGCCGCGATCAGCGTCGACCCCGAGCCAAGGAAGACATCGAGGACGACATCACCGCGACGGGTGACGTCCCGCAGCGCGTCCGCGATCATTGCCACGGGTTTCACTGTCGGATGGATGCCAAGAAGATCCATGCGATCTTTGCCGAACGCGTTGACGCCGCGATACTGCCAAACGTTCGAGCGGGTGCGTCCGCCGGCGCCAAGACCGAAATTATTCCGATGCGGTCCCTCGCCATGTTTGAACACGTAAATTAACTCATGCTGACTGCGATAAAAACTTCCTAAGCTAGCATTGCTTTTCGTCCAAACACAAAGATTCTTCTGCTCAAGACCATTCTGGGCGGCGGCCTCGCACAGTTCGCTGCCATGGCGCCAATCCATGCAGAGATAAAGAATAGCACCGTCGGCGAGGACCGGCTTGAGCGCACCCACTGTTTCGCTCAGGAACGCGACGAACTGGTCACGCGACATCTCGCCAGCACCCATGGGAAATTCGCGATGTCGCGTCTTGCCGAGACCAGACACAAAGCCGTCGATTTTCACGTTGTAGGGCGGATCGGTGAACACGCAGGCGACTGTATTGGTGCCTACAAGGTCACGGATGAAGGCTGCATCGCGGGCATCGCCACAACCGATCAGGTGATGGCCGAAGCGGAAGACGTCGCCAGGCTTTGCGGCCGACGGACCAGCCGCCGGCGCAAGTTCATCGAACGTTTCCTCCTCAACAGTATTGGCGGTCGGCGTGTCGATCGACAAAACCATGTCGATCTCGACCGTCTCAAAGCCGCTCAGATCGAGATCGAAGCCGACGCTGATCAGGTAGTCGAACTCGCCGCGCAGCTTCGCATCGTCCCAGACCGCGTCCTGGGCGACCCGGTTCAGGGCAAGGCGCAGAGCGCGGATTTCCGCCTCCGAACGGTTTTCAACGATCACGACAGCGATTTCGTCATGACCGAGGTCACGGAGCGTCTCATGGACCGCGTGACCGTCCACGATCTCGTTATTAACGTCGATGATGATCGGCGCGACCTGGCCGAACTTTTGAAGGAGGTTTTTGAGTTTGCGGCGCTGACCGGCGCTGTGTTGGCGAGCAGAATGGGGCGAAGGCATCACCGCCGCCATTGAGAGATATTGAATTTGCAGAGAATTTTTCATGTTGAGGTCCATTATTCGACCTCAATCGCGGCACGTCCGACGAGCAATTTACGGGAACGGGACCGGTCAGCACCCAGCGATCCACGCCCATCTGCCCGCCAGGCGTGATCCCCGCGATCGAGGTCATGCTGACCTCAATAAATCCGTATTAGGTGATTATCACTTCGGTCCCGAGTCCGGAGCGTTTGGTGTGAGCCGAACGATCCGCATACAAACGCAGTTGAAGCATATAGGTCTCGGACTGGATCAACGCAAATAATCACAACAGCAAGACCAAAGCACGCCTGAAGGTGCAGTTCTTGATTTTGCTCTAAAGGAAGCTACATGCTGTTTATTGCAGCAATATCTGCAATTCGGTTTGTCGTACGCCTGCCAGCACCTGTGGCTCTGGTCGTGCATCGGCCGCTCGTCTCCTGGAGCCTCACGACCCTCGAGCCGATGCCGACGCACATGGACCCTGCCTAGCTGATCAGCTGAACGTCCAAATTGGTCGTGATCTCCCCCAACGCCCGGAAACGGGCGAATGATCACTTATGGCCAATAGGAGTCTCAGCCGTGCCATCTAAAATCCACAAACCCTCATTGCCAGCATCTACGACGAAGCTCGTCTGCTTCAGCAGCACACTTAAATTCCCCAAGGCTGCGCAGCGTTACACGCACGCCCAACGGCAGCAGCTTCAGACTCCTGGCTATTGGATGCCGACCGTTCTGATTGACGAGCGCAGTCTCGTGCTCGCAAATTTTGCAGGCGTGCTTAAGGCCAACCGTTCCCTATTTGGCAAGGAGATGATCCTTATCCGCGAAAGCGAGCTCAGCCAAACCGAAGCGCGCAAGTTCATGCGGGCCCTTACGACGCTCGCACGGAAGAACAAGTGGGAGCAGGATGTCCTCGACATCGAACTTCAGTATCTGCGCAAGCTGATCTGATTTCATTTCCTTACACCCGACAAAACGGCGGCCGATCGGCCGCCGTTTTCGTTTGTCGGCACTAGCAAAAATCACGAATCGGGACGGCGCCGCTGACCCGAAGGCATAGAGCACCTGGTTGGATATCCAATACTGGTAACGATCCGAAAATGATCAGACAGGCTAGAAAAGAGCCATAAGATTGCTCACAATCCGCTCGACTTCAGCAGCACAGGAAGCATGTGTGGTGGTCCGCGGAAGGAGCACCCATGATCGATAACCCAGAATATCACGTCGTCGCAGCGCTCGTATCGGAAGTCCGGGCCAAGCTGGAAGAAGCCCATAGCATCGCGCGAGCTGCCGAGATATGCGCCCGTGATGGCAACGTAATCCGCTCAGTCCAGATCCTGATGGACTTCGAGGGCTTAGCGCACGAGGCACAGGACCTGTTCAGGGCGGCTCTTGCGATCAAGCGTAGCCTGCTTGCCGAGACCATCTAGTTCTGACCTATCTGATCAGCTCCTGCCCGCCCCGCGTAGCGGTCGGCGGGTTGGGTCAGTGCAACGCTGATGTTGCACGCATCCCGAAGGAGCCCCCATGAGCATCCAGAAGCCTAAGGACACCAAGGCCGACGAAAAACGCAAACCAACCGTAGCCGCACGTCGGTCATCGAAGGTTGCAAAAGCAGCTCATTCGCCGAAGGCAAAACACCCGCGCGCGAGCAACGCAGCAGCATTGCGCAGCCGCGAAGCTATCGCGCACTCGACACCATCGAAGCGCTCCTCACCCCAAGCCGCAGTCCCGCAGCCGATCCGAGAATCCTCCAAGCTGACCATGGTGCTCGCGATGCTTCGTGCGCCGGGCGGCACGACCATTGCCGACATTATGAAGGCGACCGGCTGGCAGCAGCATTCGGTGCGCGGCTTCTTTGCTGGGGTCGTCCGCAAACGACTGAGTTTGAATCTGGTGTCAGATAAATCCGGCAGCGAACGATCGTACCGGATCGCCGACCACAGGCCATCCCAGAAGGTATGAGCGACATATCGAGTAAGAGCGAAGCGGCGCTTGAGGCAGAGATCGAACAGATCCGATCTCTGCCGGTCGATCAGCTTCGGATAATTTGGCGGCAGACGTTTAAATCGTCCCCACCGTCCGCGTTCGGCAAGGACATGTTGGGGCGCATGATCTGCTTCCACATGCAAGAGAAGGCGCTCGGCAGTTTAAGCCGGGCGTCGCAGCGAATTTTGAACGACATCGGACGGGGTAAATCCGCGGTCGAAACAGCGCAACGACGCTTGAAGCCCGGCACCGTTCTGGTTCGAGAATACCAAGGCGAGCGGCATTCAGTGGTCGTGGCATCGGACGGATTCGTCTGGAGGGAGGAAACCTATGCCAGTCTCTCGATCATCGCGCGCCTGATCACCGGCACCAACTGGAACGGTCCAAAATTCTTTGGCCTGAGATTGGGCATCAGCGAAGTGGACAAAACAGAGAAGGCAGCGCGGAGTTCTCCTCGTCGCGGCAGGGGGAGCGCCCGATGACGCCTCAATCGCCAAAACGGCAGCGCTGCGCGATCTACACCCGAAAATCCACCGAACATAACCTCGACCTTGAGTTCAACTCACTCGATGCGCAGCGGGAAGCCTGCGAGGCCTATATCAAGAGCCAGGCCCATGAAGGCTGGCGACTCATTCCCGATCATTTTGACGATGGCGGACTCTCGGGCGCGTCCCTCAACCGACCGTCGCTGCAACGATTGCTCGACGACGTGCGCGATGGCAAGATCGACATCATCTTGGTCTATAAGGTCGATCGACTGACACGCTCGCTTGCCGACTTCGCCAAGCTGGTCGAACTGTTCGATCAGCACGGCGTTTCCTTTGTCTCGATTACCCAGTCGTTCAACACCACAAGCAGCATGGGCCGCCTGACCCTTAACGTGCTGCTGTCGTTTGCCCAGTTCGAACGAGAGGTCATTGGCGAGCGGGTTCGGGACAAGATCGCGGCGTCCAAGCGGAAGGGGTTGTGGGTGGGCGGACCCGTGCCGCTCGGCTATGCCACTGAGAACAAGAAGCTTGTTGTCGTTCCGGCGGAAGCGAAAATCGTACGTCTGATTTTTGCATTGTATCTTGAAGCCGATTCAATCGCAGCTCTTGCTGAAGTCCTGGAGCGCAAGGGAATCCGGACAAAAATCAGGCCTCTGTCGAATGGAGAAAGCCGGGGCGGGATTCCATTCGGCGTCGGTGCCCTCGCCCATTTGCTGCGTAATCGATTTTACACCGGCGAGATCGATTATCGTGGTGAGATCCACGCTGGAGAGCACGAGGCCATTCTCGACCATGCGCTTTTCGACAACGTTCAGGAAAAGCTGACGAAGAACACGGTCGATCGTGCAATGCGCCTCAAAGGTTCACCTGCGCTCCTGATGGGGCGTATTTTTGATGACATCGGCAATCGGATGACGCCGAGCCATTCAAACAAACGCGGCGTGCGATACCGGTATTATGTCTCACACGCATTAATCCAGGGACGCAAACGTGATGCAGGCTCCGTCAATCGCGTTCCTGCAACCGAGATAGAAAACCTCGTCCTGCAGGCGGTTCGGCAGAATTTATCCAGCTGCAATCCGGACGCTCCCTCGGATCAGGAAGCTATCATTGCGCATATTGAAAAAATAGTCGTGAGACGGGAGGTCCTTGAGATCAAACTTCTTGAGACCGAATCCGCATTAAGGAACACCATTCCAGGAATTCGCAAAACAAAGGACTCGCCATCAGCAAGCTCAAATACGATCTCAATCCCCTGGACCGCCAAAGTATTCTCCGCGGTGAAAGGAATCGCTTACGCACCGGATCCGACCGGTCCTACATTGACCCCGGACACGCGTGACGCGCTCCTGAACGCGATTGCCAAGGCGCGGCAATGGGTCGGCGACATGACGTCGGGACGTGTGAAATCATTCGCAGACATCGCCACAAAAGAGAAAAAGGTTGAACGTCACATCCGCCTGCTTGCGCCGCTTGCGTTTGTCGCGCCATCCATCGTGCAATCAATCATCGAAGGGACGGCGCCTGCCAACCTCACAATCACCGAACTGGCAAAATCGTCCGTGCATTCCTGGCGCCAACAACACCACCTGCTAAAGGTCAGTTCAAAACGTTGATGTAAAAATCGCCGACACAACACATTTAGTGACGTTCACCAGTGTGCCTGCGGTCATGACCGTCGAGCCGAACTGGAAGCTGGGCTCACTTCCAGCTGGTGCGCGGGCCAATCACCCCTGCAATTGCTCACTCAGCACTTTGAGTGCCGCCTTCGCGCTCAAATCGCTATTTCAAACCCGGTCTCACGCGAAAACGAACCAGTCTCAGCGGTCCAAGACGTCGAAATTCGGATATCAAAAATCGACGCCAGAGATTTATGTGTCAAACAGCCTCCAATGGGAGACCGACGCGGCCGAATCCGTCGCAGAGACCGGTCCGATGCCCGCTAACCCGCTGAAAAATAAAGCGCTCTTAGGCAGAGCCAGTTTCTATCCGAGAGACTGAACTGGCTGGCTGGGGCGGGAGGATTCGAACCTCCGCATGGGGGAATCAAAATCCCCTGCCTTACCACTTGGCGACGCCCCAATAGCGCTGAACGGTTTACGGCGAGGCCGGCCTGAGCCATTTCGCGCCGTTCGTGTCGGAAGGTGGCGAGCGGATGTCCTTTACGGAAGTCATGCGCCGCACCGATTCACCGTGGCAGCGCAGGTCTTAGAGCATTTTCCGTCAAAGTGGAAACCCGGTTTTCGGGGGCAAAATGCAACCAAACACAACCATTTTTCGCCACAACCGGCCGCCGCACCGCTGGTAGCCATCCCCGAGCCCGAACAGTAAAGCCTCCGACCGCTGGTCCGCCTGGGCGATAGTCCCCCAGGCGAAAAGCCGCCATGTGCCGCGAAAATCGGTTTGTGCCGCAGTTGAGAGCCGGCCGTTTTCATGGGAAGACAGGGGGCGCAAGGCGGACCGAACAAGACCTGCCGGCGCGAGGAAAACTGACCACCGAACAACGAGTTGCAGGCGTTCTCCGGCCAATGGCCGTAGCGCGGAACGAGCGCCGCCCGAGGCCCTGCCCGAACAGCGAGATCATGCCATGACCTACCGCGCGCCGATCAACGACATGCTCCTCTCCCTCAATCACGGCGCCGGCCTTTTGGCCGCCGTGGAAGCGGGACATTATAATGGCTACGATCCGGAGTTCTCGGCCGCAGTGATCGAGGAAGCCGGCAAGTTTGCTACCGATGTACTCGATCCGCTGAATCAGACCGGCGATCGCGAGGGCATCAAGCTCACCGACAAGGGCGTCGTCACCGCGACCGGCTGGCCCGATGCCTACAAGCGCTGGTGCGAGGGCGGCTGGAACGCGGTGTCCGGCTCGGAGGAATTCGGCGGACAGGGCCTGCCGCTCGCCGTGCATTCTGCGGTCAATGAAATCTGGAGCGCCTCGAACCTCGCGTTCGGCCTGTGCCCGTTGCTGACGCTGAGCGCGATCGATGCGCTCGATGCCCACGGCAGCGACGAGCTGAAGAAGATCTATCTCGATAAACTCATCTCCGGCGAATGGCCCGGCACCATGCAGCTCACCGAGCCGCAGGCCGGCACCGATGTCGGCGCGCTGCGCACGCGCGCGGAAAAACAGGACGACGGCAGCTATCGCCTGTTCGGCACCAAGATCTTCATCACCTACGGCGACCACGACATGAGCGACAACATCGTTCATTTCATTCTCGCGCGCCTGCCCGGCTCGCCTCCCGGCTCGAAGGGCATCACGCTGTTCCTGGCGCCGAAATATCTCGTCAATGCCGATGGCTCTCTCGGCGCGCGCAACGACATTTACGCCAGCGGCATCGAGCACAAGCTCGGCATCCATGCCTCGCCGACCTGCACCATGACCATGGGCGACAAGGGCGGCACCATTGCCTACCTCGTCGGCAAGGAAAACGGCGGCATGGCCGCAATGTTCACCATGATGAATCAGGCGCGACTCGGCGTCGGCCTGCAGGGCGTCGGTCTCGCCGACCGCGCCTATCAGCGTGCGCTGGCCTATGCGCAGGAACGCAAGCAGGGCAAGGCGCCGGGCAGCAAGGGCGACGGCTCGGATCCGATCATCATGTACCCGGACGTGAAGCGTAACCTGATGCTGATGCGCGGCATGACGGCGGCAGCGCGCACTATCTGCTACGCGACTGCAGTGGCCATCGACGTGTCGCACCGCGCCACCGATCCGAAGGTGAAGGCGAAGGCCGCGGCGCGCGGCGCATTGCTGACGCCGATGGCGAAAGCGTTCTCCACCGACATCGGCAACGAGGTTGCTGCCATCGGCGTGCAGGTGCACGGCGGCATGGGATTCATGGAAGAAACCGGCGCCGCGCAATACGTTCGCGACGCGCGCATCCTCACGATCTATGAAGGCACCAACGGCGTGCAGGCCAACGACCTCCTGATGCGCAAGCTCGCCATGTCCGGCGGCGAGGCGGTGTGGGATCTGCTTGGCGAACTGACTGCGATCGTCAAAAAGGTCGAAGCCTCGAACGATCCGGCCTTCGGCACCACCGGCGAAAAGTTGCGTGACGCGGTTGCCTCGGTGGAGCGCACCAGCAAATGGCTGCTGGAAAAGATCGCAAGCTCGCCTGCGGAAGCGCTGGCGGGTGCGACGCCTTACCTGCGGATGTTCTCGACCACGCTTGGCGGCTGCATGCTGGCGAACGAAGCGCTAGCGGCGCGCACCGACGAAGCGCTGCAGAACGATGCGCAGCGTTACGTCACGCTGGCTCGGTTCTTCGCGGAGAATGTCACCGTGCAGTCCGGTGCGCTGGAACGCACAGTGATGGACAGCGCCGGCGCGATCACCGGCGCGGATGCCGTGCTGGTGGCGTGATCCTTTTCCCTTGCGGGGAAAAACGGGCATCATCCACAATGTCGTCCCCGCGAAAGCGGGGACCCATAGCCACCAGTTCAAAAAAGGATTTTCAAAATCGCGCTTAAACGCAGCGACAGAAGTATGGGTCCCCGCTTTCGCGGGGACGACACGGAGGGTTCATCGGCACCTTCAGCCCGGCTTCGCCGCGCATCAGGTCAGCAAAGCAGGGCCGCGCCGCAACAAGTCTTCTGCCTGCGCAATCATCGCATTCATGATTGCGTCGGCAGGCTGTTGCGCCCGCACCAGATCGATACCTTCGCCGACGATGACTGCGGAAATACTGGTATCGCCAGCGTCGCGCGCCTTGGCGTAACGCTCCTGTTCCTGCGCCAGGTTGCGGCCAAGCCCATCGAGATCGTCGGCCCAACGCCGCGTGAAATCGTTGGTCAGCGTGCGGATCGTCCATTGCTCGGGCCAATCGATCCCGCGCGCGACATCGAACAGCGAGCCTCGAACGGTGGCGTCGCCGATGCCCACGACGGCGTCCTTCTTGATGTTGGGATGAGCCAGCGATTCATCGGCGACCACAAAAGCCGTACCGCAAAGCACGCCCGACGCACCCAGCATCAACGCTGCCGCAAGACCTCGACCGTCGGCGATCCCGCCAGCCGCAACGACAGGAATATCACCGACCGCATCGACCACTGCCGGGACCAGCGGCATGGTCGCGCGCATGCTGCCGTGGCCGCCGGCCTCCGTTCCCTGCGCAACGATCACATCGGCGCCCTCACCGGCGGCGCGGCGCGCCTGCTCGACCGACTGCACCTGCGCGATCAGCAGCAGATTGGCGCGCTTCACCGGCGCGGCGAAACCTCCGATCTCGCCGAATGACAGAAAGATCGCCTTAGGCTGCTGATCGATCACCCTGTTCAGAACGTCCGCATTTCGCTCCAGCGCCCAGGTGATGAATCCGACGCCGACCCGCGTATTGCCGGCCTCCTTCATCTCCTTCGCGATCCAGTCGGGATCGCAATAGCCGCCGCCGATGAAGCCGAGTCCCCCGGCGTTGGTCACAGCAGCGGCGAGTTTGCCGCCGCTCACGCCCGCCATCGGCGCCAGCAGCACCGGCGCGGAGATTCCCAGCTTCTTCGTCAGTTCCGTCTCGATCGCCATGTCTCGCCCCCTCGCCATGGTCGTGATACTGCCGCACCACTTGGGTGCTGCAATTTATGAATTGCGAAGATCGAAATGAAAAACCTTCGAGATGATCTGCCAGCGCGCATCGAGATGAACGAATGTCAGAAAATCCGTGAAGTGCTTCTGCCCGATGGCGCATTCGGTGTGAAAAAACGCCGTGACCGGCCCCGCAAACTCGATCGATACGATCTTGTCCGCGCGCGGCTCGTTGCGGCTCGCAGGCGAGGGCCGTTTGTCCACAATCGGGAAATACTGCGCCATATTAAGGTGCGTCAGCGTGCCTTCCGTCGCACAGGCATAGAGCGATTGGGGATGAAAGACTTTTCCAAGCAATGAGACGTCGCTCCGATAAAGACCGTCGAAATAGTTCGACATCGCAGCGTTTACTTCGGCAACACGCGGATCCATCGCTCCCCCAAAAATCCAGCACTCATCGTTCGATGAAGCCGGCACGCCGTCATGTTACGCCAGCGGCTTCAACCCCGCCTCGATTTCCCTGCGGCGATGTTCGAGGAACGGCGGCAGCGCCAGTTTCTCGCCGAGCGTCTCCATCGACTCGTCGGTGGCGAAGCCCGGCCCGTCGGTCGCGATCTCGAACAGGATGCCGTTCGGCTCGCGGAAATACAGGCTGCGGAAATAGAAGCGGTCGATCTCGCCGCTGGAATGAATGCCGAACTCGGAAAGTCGCGCCGTCCAGGCGTGATACTGCGTCTCATCCGGCGTGCGGAATGCGACGTGATGCACGCCGCCCGCGCCCTGACGCGACGCCGGCAGATCCTTCTGCTCAAGCACATGCAGCTCCGCCGCCGGCCCGCCCTCGCCCATCGAAAACACCTCGATGCGATGCTCGCCGTCGGGCGAGGCGTAATCGCGCACGCGTTTCATGTTCATGACGTCGCTCAGCACGCGCGCTGTGCGCGCGAGATCCGGCACGTTCAGCACGATCGGCCCGAGGCCGCGGATCTGATGCTCCGCCGGAACCGGACTTTTCTCCCACGGATGCGCCTCGCCGCGTCCGCCGTCATCGACCAGCACCAGCCGCTGGCCCTCGGGATCTTCGAACGGCAGCGTCAGGCGGCCATCGACCTCGGTGACCTTGCCGACATGCGCGCCGAGCTTGATCAACCGATCCTGCCAGAAGCCCAGCGTCTTTTCGCCGTTGACCCGCAAACCGGTACGCGACACGCTGCGGGTGCCGCGATGTTCCCGCGCTGCCGGCCAGTCGAAGAAGGTCAGGTCAGTGCCCGGGTTGGCCTTCCCGTCCGCATAAAACAGATGGTAGGCGCTGACATCGTCCTGATTGACGGTCTTTTTGACCAGCCGCATGCCCAGCACGCCGGTATAAAACGCCACATTGCCCTTGGCGTGCGCCGAAATCGCCGTCAGGTGATGGATGCCGGTCAGTTGCATGGCAGCGTCCCTTTATGGAATTGGGCCGGAAATCGGCTGGCCAAGATTGCCGTTCTGGCCATGATGTAGGATGAACAATCGGGCAGCGCCAGCCGTCTCCATGCTGCAGCGCCCTTCACAATTTCCGGGGAACGACCATGACCGACCACGTAATTGTCACCGACGAGGACAGCGCGCGCATCATCACCATGCGGCGGCCCGACAAGAAGAACGCGCTGACGCAGGGCATGTACACCGCGATGGCCGACGCGATCAATTCGGCGCAGTCCGATCCGGACATCCGCAGCATTGTGATCTCCGGCGGCCCCGGCGTGTTCACCGCGGGCAACGACCTTGAGGATTTCGCCAGAGCCAATACGTCGAACGACGACAGTTCGCGGCCGATGGCGGCGACCCTGTTTCTCAGGGCGCTCGCCGATAACGAGAAGCCGCTGATCGGCGCGGTCGACGGCATCGCCGTCGGCGTCGGCACCACCATGCTGTTTCACTGCGACTATGTTGTCGCCGGCTCCACCGCGACATTCTCGACGCCGTTCATCCACCTCGGTCTGGTTCCCGAAGCCGCCTCCAGCCTGCTCGCGCCGCGCATGATGGGACATCAGCGCGCCTTCTCCATGCTGGTGATGGGCCGCACCGTCACGGCAGAGGAAGCCCGCGAGGCCGGGTTCGTCAACGCGGTGGTCGCGCCCGGGCATACCGAAGCCGAGGCGCGCAAGGTCGCGCGCGAAATCGGCGCACTGCCGAAGGACGCCGTGGCGCTGACCCGCAAGCTGCTCAAGCCGGCGCGGGAAGACGTGCAGCGCAGGATGGACGAGGAATCGCATCATTTCGGCGAGCGGCTGAAATCCGACGAGGCGCGCAACGCTTTCAGCGCCTTTTTCGCGCGCAAGAAGAAGGCCTGAGCGCGCATTTTCGCGTATAATTGACGCTCGAAATCCGGATTGACCGTCATGCCCGGCACCCGGGTCTGGCCTACTGCCAGCCCGAGTACAGGCCTTGTGCCGGGCATCCACGTCTTTTATCCATGGATGTCCGATGGTTCACCGGGAGCGGAACTGCTTCGATCGAAGCCGCCAGACGCTTCACAGCGAAAGAACAGCGTTCCATGCCGACACTGTACTATCACCACAAAGCAGGCCTGAACCATGTGACCGCGCCAGGCCACCCCGAAAGGCCGGATCGACTGCGTGCCATTGAGGAAGGCTTGTCGGCGGATCACTTCAAGACACTGGTCCGCGTAGACGCGCCGGAAGCGGATCTCGACGTGGTCGCGCTGTGCCACAGCAATGAATACATCGACGAACTGCGGCACGTTTCCCCGAAGGAAGGAATGATCTATCTCGACGGCGACACCTCGATGTCGCCGGGCACGCTGGAAGCGGCATTGCGCGCCACCGGCGGCGCCGTCGCGGCCGTCGATGCGGTAATGAAGAATAAACGGACCAATGCCTTTGTCGGCACCCGTCCGCCGGGACATCATGCCGAAACATCGCGGCCGATGGGCTTCTGCTTCTTCGACAGCGCTGCGATTGCCGCGCGCTATGCGCAGCGCAAGTACGGCATCACGCGCGCCTGCGTGGTGGATTTCGATGTCCATCATGGCAATGGCAGCCAGGAAATCTTCTGGGCCGATCCGACAGTGATGTACGCCTCCACCCATCAGATGCCGCTGTTTCCCGGCACCGGCGCCACCCAGGAGCGCGGCGATCAGGACACCGTCGTCAATGTACCGCTGCGCGCCGGCAACGGCAGCCGCGAATTCCGCGAAGCGTTCGACGTCGCGATCCTGCCGCGGCTGGAAACGTTCGCGCCCGAACTGATCGTGATTTCGGCAGGCTTCGATGCGCACTGGCGCGACCCGCTCGGCAGTCTCGAATTGCGCGAGGAAGATTTCGCCTGGGTCACGCGCAAGCTGATGGAGATCGCCGACAAGTCGGCCGAAGGACGGATCGTCTCCGTGCTGGAAGGCGGCTACGACCTGCAGGGCTTGCGGGATTCGGTCGCCGTGCACGTTGCCGCGCTGATGAACAACTGAGAACGCCGTTACCCTGAGGTGCGCGCTCTTGCGCGCCTCGAAGAGCGACGGCCTTCATGAAGAAAACCAGCAACGCGCATCCTTCGAGGCTCGCCGCAAGTGCGGCTCGCACCTCAGGATGACGCTGCGCGAACCTCTTCCCCCACCGCCGCAAATCGCGCTACATTGCCGCCACATTGCGCCCGCAAATCGTTTCTAGATTCCGCTGCGCTATCACCGATTCAGGACTCGCATCATGACCGACACGCCCCATGCGGACGTCAAGAAGCTCAGCTTCGAGCGCGCAATCGAGGAACTGGAAACGATCGTGAAGCGCCTCGAGGACGGCAAGGTGCCTCTCGAGGAATCGGTTGCGATCTATGAGCGCGGCGAAAGCCTCAAGCGCCGCTGCGAAGAACTGTTGCGCCAGGCCGAAGCGCGCGTCGACAAGATCACCACCGACGCGTCAGGTCAGGCTGTGGGCACCGAGCCGCTCGACGTTCAGTAAGTACACGCGGAACCATTGTAGTTGTGGCGCGATCTCTCTGCGGCCGTCCCCGCCAACGAGTCCGGCTTCGCCGGCCCGATGACAGGCTCCGGCGGGGACCCATAACTTCTGTTCCTGGTTTTTGCTGACGATATTGGCACCTGTTTCGCAGGCCGCGCGGTGGCCATGAATCACCGCTCGCACAGGGACGACTCCGCGAACGCGGGACCATCGGCAGCTCAATTTCGAGCTCTAAACAGTCATTTCCCGGTCCCTGATGCCCGAAAAGTGGGACTTTTCGCGACCGCCTAACGGATTGGCATTATTTTGGAATTGGTATAAGTCACGGGTCCGTTTCGGGCCTTTTTGGACATTGTATAGCCAGGCCGGGCGCCCCAAAATCATTGCGGATAAATTGAAGTGTCAAATTCGAGCAAGACTCCTCTCCTCGACGCTGCGCCGACGCCTGACCTGCTGCGCAAGCTGAAGCCTGAGCAACTGCGCCAGTTCGCCGACGAATTGCGGCTGGAGACTATCGACGCCGTCTCCGTCACCGGCGGTCATTTCGGCGCGGGCCTCGGCGTGGTCGAACTGACCACCGCGCTTCACTACGTGTTCAACACCCCGGCCGACCGCATCATCTGGGACGTTGGCCATCAGGCCTATCCGCACAAGATTCTCACCGGCCGCCGCGACCGCATCCGCACGCTGCGCACCGGAGGCGGCCTGTCCGGCTTCACCAAGCGCGCCGAGAGCGAATACGATCCGTTCGGCGCAGCGCATTCCTCGACCTCGATTTCGGCCGGCCTCGGCATGGCCGTGGCGCGCGACCTCACCGGTGGCAAGAACAACGTGATTGCCGTGATCGGCGACGGATCGATGTCCGCCGGCATGGCCTATGAAGCGATGAACAATGCCGGCGCGATGCATTCGCGCCTGATCGTCATCCTCAACGACAACGACATGTCGATCGCGCCGCCGGTCGGCGCGATGTCGGCTTATCTGGCGCGGCTGCTGTCGGGAAAGACTTACGCCTCCGCCCGCGAGGCGCTAAAGAATCTGGCCCACAAGCTGCCGAAGTTCTTCGAGGATCGCGCGTTGCGCGCCGAAGAATACGCGCGCGGCATGGTGACGGGCGGCACGCTGTTCGAAGAACTCGGCTTCTTCTATGTCGGCCCGATCGACGGCCACAACCTCGATCATCTTCTTCCTGTGCTGCAGAATGTGCGCGATGCCGAAACCGGGCCGATCCTCGTTCATGTCGTCACGCAAAAGGGCAAGGGCTACGGTCCCGCTGAAGCCGCCGCCGACAAGTATCATGCCGTCGCGAAGTTCGACGTCGCCACCGGCGCGCAGGCCAAGGCGAAGTCCAATGCACCGGCCTACACCAACGTGTTCGGCCAGAGCCTGATCAAGGAAGCGCAGAAAGACGACAAGATCGTCGCCATCACCGCGGCGATGCCGGGCGGCACCGGCGTCGATATGTTCGCCAAGGTTTTCCCCGAGCGCACCTTCGATGTCGGAATCGCCGAGCAGCATGCGGTGACGTTCGCGGCAGGCCTCGCCACCGAGGGCTTCAAGCCGTTCTGCGCGATCTATTCGACGTTCCTGCAGCGCGGCTACGATCAGGTCGTGCATGACGTGGCGATCCAGCACCTCCCGGTGCGTTTCGCCATCGACCGCGCCGGCCTCGTCGGCGCCGACGGCCCGACCCATGCCGGTTCGTTCGACAATGCCTATCTCGGCTGCCTCCCCGGCTTCGTCATCATGGCGGCGGCGGATGAAGCCGATCTCGTGCACATGGTCGCGACACAGGTTGCGATCGATGACGCACCGAGCGCCTTGCGCTATCCGCGCGGCGAAGGCCGCGGCGTCGATATGCCGGAGGTCGGCGTGCCGCTGCCGATTGGCAAGGGCCGCATCATGCGCCAGGGAGATAAAAAGGGCTCGAAGGTCGCGCTGCTGTCGTTCGGCGCGCGGCTCGGCGAATGTCTCAAGGCCGCTGACGAACTCGACACGCTCGGCTTGTCCACCACCGTCGCCGACGCACGCTTCATGAAGCCGCTCGATCTCGACATGATCCTGAAGCTCGCGCGCGAGCACGACGTGCTCATCACCATCGAGGAAGGCTCGATCGGCGGCTTCGGAACCCATGTGTTGCAGACGCTGGCCGATCACGGCGTCCTGGATCGCGGCTTGCGTGTGCGCAATCTCGTCCTGCCGGATACGTTCATCGATCATGACTCGCCGGCGGCGATGTATGCGCAGGCCGGTCTCGACGCCAAGGGCATCGTCGCCAAGGTGTTCGAGGCGCTTGGCAAGGATTTGAAGTCCGAAACGGTGAAGCTGGCCTAGAGAGTCTTGCTCTGCGCGCCGTCACCCTGAGGCGCGAGCCGCATAGCGGCGAGCCTCGAAGGGCGACGGCCGAGACCAAACAACAGTCATCCTTCGAGGCTCGCAAGAACTCGCACCTCAGGATGACGAGTCCCCGCGCGATTGTCGCGGTGCTGTAACAATGGGATGGCCATGGCCGAACGCAAGCGCGCGGACCTTCTGCTGGTTGAGCGCGGCTTGTTTGAAAGCCGCGCACGCGCTCAGGCTGCCATCGAGGCGGGCCGCGTCATCGCCAACGGCAAGCCGGTTCAGAAACCGTCGGAAACCATCGCAACGGACGCCGAGATTACGGCCGAACCCGCTCATCCGTGGGTGTCGCGCGGCGGCGTCAAGCTCAGCGGCGCGCTGGAACAATACCCGATCGACCTTGAAGACCACGTCTGCGTCGATGTCGGTGCATCGACCGGAGGCTTCACCGAGGTGCTGCTCGCCAACGGCGCGAGTCTGGTCTACGCCATCGATGTCGGTCGCGGACAACTACATCCGAGTTTGCAAGGAAATCCAAAAATTGTTTCGATGGAAGAAACCGATATCCGCTCGCTTGCCGGCCGACGCCTCGAAATCCGGCCCGATGTCGTGGTGATCGATGTCAGCTTCATTTCACTGAAGCTGGTCCTGCCTGCGGTGTTGCCGATCGCGGCCGCGCCGACCTATCTGCTCGCGCTGATCAAGCCGCAGTTCGAGGCCGAGCGGAAACATTCCAAGAAGGGCATCATCCGCGATGAGGCGGTGCATCGCGCGGTGTGCGACGATATCGCCACCTTCGCGGAATCGCTGGGCTGCACCGACATCAAGGTTTTCCCATCCTCGATTACGGGCGGCGACGGCAATGTCGAGTTCTTCATCGGCGCGCGGCGCGGCTAGACCGGATAAATCACATTGCAGCTCCCTCAACGTCATTGCGAGCGCAAGCGAAGCAATCCAGACTTACTTCGAAAAGAGCTGGATTGCTTCGTCGCAAGTGCTCCTCGCAATGACGGCCTGCCTCATCTCCAATTGTTGAACAGTGACGCCATATGACCGAACGCCTCACCATCGATCATGTCGGCCACTTCGGCGACGGCGTTGCGCCTGCTGACGGCGCAAACATCTATGTGCCCTATGCGCTCGGCGGCGAAACCGTCGATGTGCTGCCCTCGCCCGGACATCCGGACCGCCGCGCGCTCGCGCATGTGGTGACCGCAAGCCCGGAGCGCATCGATCCGTTCTGCCCGCATTTCGGCACCTGCGGCGGCTGCGCGATCCAGCACTGGCAGCCTGATGCGTATCGGACCTGGAAGCGGCAGCTTGTGATCGACACGCTGCATCATGCCGGCATCGACTGCGAGGTCAGTGAACTGATCGACGCGCACGGCACCGGCCGCCGCCGCATGACGCTGCATGCGCGGCAGAGCCAGCAGGGCATCCTGCGCGTCGGCTTCGCCGCCGCCGGACGCCACGAGATTATCGCCATCGATCACTGCCCGATCCTCGATCCGGCGATGCACGGCGCGATCGAAGCCGCGAACGAGATCGCGGAGTTGCTCAGGCCGGTGAGCAAGCCGCTGGATATTCAGGTCACCGCGGCGGACAACGGCCTCGATGTCGATGTGCGCGGCTCCGGTCCGCTCGGCACGTCGCTACTGACATCCCTGTCGAAGCTTGCCGAGAAGCACAATCTCGCGCGGCTGACGCGCCACGGCGAGCTGGTCATCATGCGCAAGCCGCCGGTGGTGCGCGTCGGCAAGGCGCAGGTTACCCTGCCGCCGGGCTCGTTCATGCAGCCGACGGCGGCTGGCGAAGCAACTCTTGCTGAACTGGCCTTCGCCCGAGCAAAGGGCGCAAAACATATCGCCGATCTGTTCTGCGGGTTCGGTCCGTTCGCATTTCGCCTCGCGGAAAAATTCAAGGTATCGGCGTTCGACAGCGATGCGGTCGCGGTGACGGCGCTGCAGAACGCCGTAAAGCTGACGCAAGGCCTCAAGCCGATCAAGGCCGAGGCGCGCGACCTGTTTCGCCGTCCGCTGATGCCGCAGGAGCTGCGCGACTATGATTGCGTGGTGTTCGATCCGCCGCGTCAGGGCGCGCAGGCGCAGGCTCAGCAACTGGCCGCTAGCAGGATCGCGCTCGCGGTCGCAGTGTCCTGCAATCCGGCGACGTTCGCGCGCGACGCGCGTATTCTGATCGACGGCGGATTCAAGATCGACAGCGTCACGCCGGTCGATCAGTTTCGTCACACGCCGCATGTGGAACTGGTGGCGCGGTTCAGGCGGTAAACGCTCCTTGAGTGCGCGAATGCATCACCCACAATGTCGTCCCCGCGAAAGCGGGGACCCATACTCCCTGTCGTCGTTTCTGAGACAGGATGTCGAACATTTACCCTCAACGGGAATTCGGTGGTTATGGGTCCCCGCTAGGGGACGACATCGTGTTTATTTTCCAGCGCCTTGCTCAATAGCTATAGCAAGAGACTCTACCTTCCCCACCGCTCCTGCCAGATCTTCTCGCCGACCAGGCATGAGACGCGCGGCTCGCGGGTCGCGGCGGGCACGACGCGCGGCTCGGGCACGCGATGCGCGACCTCCATCACCAGCTTGGTGCGGATCGCCTCCTTGAACTTCTCCTTGGTCTTGATCGGCACCACGAACGATCCCGCCCCGCCGATCACGCAATCCTCGTAGTAGATGTCGAGGTTCTCGATATCCATCGTCGCGTAGTTGGTTTCCTTGGACATGATCGGCAGGCCGTTGATGGTCACGCCCTTGGCCAGCGCGGCGTCGCGCGCCACCGTCACCGGCTCGCCATTGTTGTTCGGCCCGTCGCCCGAAATATCGATCACCCGGCGCAGCCCCTGATATTCGTTGGCTTCGAACAGCGGCATTGCGAAATTGATCGCGCCCGAGATCGAGGTGCGCGAGGCGCGGCGCAGCGGCGCTTTCAGGATTTCCTCGGCCAGCGCCCCGGCCGATTCCGGACCGTCGATCACGCGCCACGGCACGACGATCTTCTGATCGCTCGCCGCCGCCCACTCGAAATAGGTCACCGCGACCTTGCCGGTCGGTCCAGTTTTTAACGCCTGCAAAAACTCTTTCGAGGTAATCGCGAGCGCGTAGCCTTCGCGCTGAAGCGCCAGTTCGTCCATGTCCATGGAATAGGAGACGTCGACCGCGAGGATCAGTTCGACATCGACCCGCTTGGCTTCATCGGCAGCCTGCGTGGACGAGAGCGGCGCGGCCGGTGCAGCCAGCCCGGGAACATCACCGCTGGCGATCGCGCCCGCGACAAGCACCGCTCCGATCGAGACACACCAGCGCATGGCGAACCTCCCGTCGTTCAGATCGCAATGGTGGCACGGTCCGCCCGAACCGGAAAGCTGGAACCCGGAACCACGCCCCTGCTGTACACAGCAACCCCATTCGCGGCCTTTTTCGGGGACGGCTGCCCGATCCGGAGGCATTTACCAACATTTCACGGAATTTGTTTACGTTTCGGATCGCGGATGGCCCCTCATTGAAGACGGGGCGCCGACTGGAAATTGCCAACACCGCCAAGCCTTCCCAGGCGTCGAAATCATTTCGACGGCCAAGCGGCAGCGCTTGGATTCGCCCCGTGTTTTTTGAACGGGTCAGAATGACCTTAAAAGGACCGTTTCATGCTTTCCCGGCTCTCCATTAGAACCAAGCTTATCGCCCTCGTTTCCATCCTGCTCGTTGCCCTCACCGCCATGGGCCTTTTCGCCATCGTGGAAATGCGGGCCATCAACGCCTCAGCGCAGGTCATCAAAAATAGCTGGCTGCCGAGCGTTCGCCTGGTCGGCGAATTGCGCACCCAGTCGGCGCGCTACCGGGCGGTGCTGCGCGACTACCTGACCGAGCCGGACGAGAAGTTCATGGCGGAGATCCAGCGCAATCTCGATGCCCGCGCCAAGGATTACGACACCGCGAACAAGGCCTATGAGCCGATGATTTCCTCGCCGCAGGAAGCCGCCCTGTACAAGGAGCTGTCGGCCACGTGGAAGACCTTCCGCGAAGCCGCCGACGAAGTCATCGCCCATGCCCGCAAGCGCGAAACCGCGCAGGCACGGGCGGTCAATGCGCAGCGTGCGACCGTCGCCGGCCGCAGCATGGACGCAGTGCTGACGAAGCTCGTCGAACTGAACGACAATGGCGCCGCAGCGTCCGGCCTGAAGGCCGAGAACGACTATGACATGGCGTTCCGCATTGTGCTGGCGGCTCTGGTCGCGATGGTCTTGGCCGGGCTTTGCGCCGCTGTCCTGATCGTGCGCGATGTCGCCCGCGGGATCGGCTCGGTCCTGACTCCGATGCGCGCGTTGGCTACCGGCGATCTCACCACGCAGGTTCCCCATCAGGGTGAGAGCACCGAGATCGGCCAGATCGCCGACACTGTCCAGGTGTTCAAGGACGCCATGATCGCCAAGAAGGCTGCCGACGAGGCCGCCGCGGCCGAAGCCGCCGTCAAGATGCGCCGCGCCGAAATGCTGGACAAGGCAACCGGCAGCTTCGAGGGCATGATCGGCGAACTGATCAGTTCACTGTCGTCGGCCTCCACCGAAATGGAAGCCACCGCCAGCACGCTGACCAACGCCGCCGACAACACCCGGCAGCTCTCAAGCGCGGCGGCGAACGCATCGCATGACGTGTCGGAAAGCATCCAGTCCACCGCCACAGCCACCGAGGAAATCACCTCCTCGGTCAAGGAAATCGGCCGTCAGGTGCTCGAATCCAGCCGCGTCGCCCAGGTCGCCGTCCAGCAGGCCGAGAAGACCGACACCAGCATCGCGGCGCTGTCGCAGGCCGCCAACCGCATCGGCGACGTGGTGAAGCTCATCACCGCCATCGCCGACCAGACCAACCTGCTCGCGCTCAATGCCACCATCGAGGCGGCACGCGCCGGCGAAGCCGGCCGTGGCTTCGCCGTGGTCGCATCCGAGGTCAAGGCGCTCGCCGCTCAGACCGCGAAGGCGACCGACGAGATCACCGCGCAGATTTCCGACATGCAGATCGCCACCGGCGATTCCGTGGTCACGATCAAGGAGATCAGCAGCACCATCAACCTGATGTCGGAAATTTCGTCGACGATCGCGGCTGCGGTCGAAGAACAGGGCGCCGCGACGCAGGAAATCGCGCGCAATGTTCAGCAGGCCGCCGAACTCAGCATTCGCGTCGCGACCAACATCACCGACGTGGACCGCAGCAACGGCGAGACCGGCGCGGCTTCGGCGCAGGTGCTCTCCGCCGCACAGTCGCTGTCGAAGGAAAGCAATCACCTGCAGATGGAAGTGCGCAACTTCCTCTCGACCATCCGCGCCGCCTGACGCGATTCGCCTGGCGAACACCTCTGAAGCCGGCGGCGCGAAAGCACCGCCGGCTTTTTGCTTGGGAGCATCCGCACAGCGATGCATGCGCACCGCGCAACTGGCATCGGCGCAAACGCCGCAAGCGAAACGCGTTTTTCGCCACCGGATGCGGACAACCTTTACGAACATTTCACCTCGCGCAACGAGATTGAGAATGAGCGAATCCGAACCGCTGAAGCGGGCCGGCGTTCGATCAGCCATCACCGCTCCGGCACATCGCCCACTCTGCCGACCCGTCCATCGATCAAACTGGTCAGAAAGACTCAGGATCCCGCCATGCTCTCCAGGATGTCCATTCGCGCCAAGCTCACTGCCGTTATCGCATTCCTGCTCGTGGCCATGACGGTCATGGGACTGCTCGCCGTCCGGCAGATGCAGGGAATCTACACCAGCGCCTCCGAAATCCAGAACAGCTGGCTGCCCAGCGTTCGCGTGCTCGGCGAACTGCGGGCCGGTGTCATCACCTATCGCAACGTGATCCGCGAACACATGCTGTCGGAGCTGATCGAGGAAAAGCAGGCGCAGGAAAAGACGCTGGAACTGGTTGTCGAAAGCAACACCAAGCTCCGTCAGGCCTACGAGACGATGATCACATCGCCGGAGGAACGCGCACTGTACAACGAATGGGTTCAGGTGTGGGACAGCTACCGGAAGGGCACGCTGGACGTGATGGCCCTGTCGCGCAAGGCCGCCGGCTCATATCCCCGCGAAGCGCATGACCTGAATACGATGACCGTCAACCTGATCGGGATCAAGGCCGACGGCATCCTGAAGAAGGACATCGACCTCAACAACAAGGGCGCCGATACCGCCGGCCAGAACGCCAACGATGGCTATCATGCCGCCTTCAAGATGGTCCTGATTGCACTCGGCCTTGCCATCGTTCTCGGCTTTATCGCTGGATTCTATCTGATCCGCGACGTGACAAAGGGCATCGCCTCGATCGTAACACCGATGAAGGCGCTGGGCGAAGGTGACCTCACCGCCAACGTGCCGCATCAGGGCGAAAAGACCGAAATCGGGACCATGGCCGACACACTTCAGGTGTTCAAGGAAGCGCTGATCGCCAAGAAGGCCGCGGATGAGGCAGCCGCAGCCGACGCCGATGCCAAAATCGCACGCGGCAAGCGCGTCGATGGCATTACCCGCGACTTCGAAAAGCTGATCGGCGAACTGGTCGGCTCGCTGTCGTCGTCGTCGACCGAACTGGAAGCCGCCGCCAACACTCTGACCACAACGGCGGAATCGACCGGCCGGATTTCCGGCGAGGCGGCGAACGCATCGCAGGAAGTCTCCAGCAACGTCCAGTCGGTCGCTGTCGCGACTGAAGAGATCACCTCCTCCGTCGGCGAGATCGGCCGTCAGGTTCAGGAATCCAGCCGCATCGCGAGCGAAGCCGTGCGTCAGGCCCAGAAGACCGACACCAGCATCACCGAACTCTCGCAGGCTGCGGCCCGCATCGGCGACGTGGTGAAACTGATCACGGCGGTTGCCGAGCAGACCAACCTGCTCGCGCTCAACGCCACCATCGAAGCCGCACGCGCCGGCGACGCCGGCCGCGGCTTCGCGGTGGTTGCTTCCGAGGTCAAAGCGCTCGCCGCGCAGACCGCCAAGGCCACGGATGAGATCAGCGCCCAGGTCGCGGGCATGCAGACCGCGACGCAGGAGTCCGTCTCCAGCATCAAGGAGATCGGCAAGACCATCACGCTGATCTCTGAAATCTCATCGACGATTGCTGCTGCGGTTGAGGAACAGGGCGCGGCGACGCAGGAAATCTCGCGCAACGTGCAGCAGGCGGCATCGCTGAGCGGCGAGGTCGCCACCAGCATCACCGATGTGAGCCGCGGCGCGGGTGAAACCGGCGCTGCCTCCGGCCAGGTTCTGTCGGCAGCGCAGATGCTGTCCACCGACAGCAACCGCCTCAAGATCGAAGTCGAGAAATTCCTCACCAACGTGCGCGCTGCTTAAGCGCTCACAAAACAAACACTTCAACATCGGCGGCCATCACGGCCGCCGTTTTTTTTTGCATGCTGCGAAAACAGCCGTCCTTACAACCAGCGCGCGCAACACAGATACGCGCCTGGTGAAGAGATACCTTTACTAAGATTTCACCTGATCTGTTCATGATTCAATTGCGAATCCAGGCCTGAAGGCTGCGGCGTTCGACTGGTAATGCCCCTCCGCACTTCGTCGCGCCGACAGCGCTGCATCCGGACACGGTCGTCATCAGCGTCCTGTTCGGCCAACGGGTTAGAAAAACCCAAGGATCGTTCAAATGCTCTCCAGGCTTTCCATTCGCACCAAAATTATCTCCGTTATTTCCTTTCTGCTCCTCGCACTGCTGGTGACCGGCGTCTTCGCCGTATTCCAGATGCGCGCGATCAATGCCTCCGCGCAGGACATTCAAACGAGCTGGCTCCCGAGCGTTCGATGGCTGGGCGAGTTGCGGACACAAGTTGCCCGGCATCGCACCAACCTCCGCGATCACCTCCTCGCCACCGACGCCAAGGGCCGAGACGCTGCTGAGAACTCGCTGGCAGCCCGCGTTCAGGATTACGCCAACGCCGTCAAGCAGTACGAACCCCTGATCACTTCGCCGGAAGAGCAGAAGCTGTTCGATCAGGCCCGCGCTGAAGGCAAAAATTATATTACGGCCGCCGAAGAGGTCGTGGCCGCATCGCGCAATGGCGAGGCCGAAAAGGCGCGCCAGTTGCTGGAACAGCGGACTGTCCCGTTCGGCCGGGCTCTCGAAGCCACGCTGAACAAGCTCGTCGACCTCAACAACGCCGGCGGTGCTTCAGCTGGCCAGGCGGCCAACGACGGCTACGCGATGTCCTTCCGCGCCGTGCTTGTCCTGCTTGCAATCGCAGCGCTCGGCGGCATTGCCGCAGGCTTCTACCTCGTGCGCGATGTGTCGAAGGGCATTGCCTCGATTGTCACGCCGATGAAGGCGCTCGGCGAAGGCGATCTCTCCGCCACCGTGACGCATCAGGGCGAAAAGACCGAAATCGGGACCATGGCCGACACGCTTCAGGTCTTCAAGGAAGCCCTGATCGCCAAGAAGGCCGCCGATGAGGCCGCCGCAGCCGACGCCGACGCCAAGATCGCACGCGGCCAGCGCGTCGACGGCATCACCCGCGATTTCGAAAAGCTGATCGGCGAACTGGTCGGCTCGCTGTCGTCGTCCTCGACCGAACTCGAGGCCGCCGCGAATACGCTGACCATGACGGCGGAATCCACCGGCAAGACCTCGGGCGAAGCCGCCGCGGCGTCGCAGGAAGTCTCCAGCAACGTCCAGTCGGTCGCTGTCGCGACTGAAGAGATCACCTCCTCGGTCGGCGAGATCGGCCGTCAGGTCCAGGAATCCAGCCGCATCGCCTCCGAGGCCGTGCGTCAGGCCCAGAAGACCGACGCCAGCATCACCGAACTGTCGCAGGCTGCCGCCCGCATCGGCGACGTGGTGAAACTGATCACGGCGGTTGCCGAGCAGACCAACCTGCTCGCGCTCAACGCCACCATCGAAGCGGCACGCGCAGGCGATGCCGGACGTGGCTTCGCGGTGGTTGCTTCCGAGGTCAAGGCACTGGCGGCCCAGACCGCCAAGGCCACGGATGAGATCAGCGCCCAGGTCGCGGGCATGCAGACCGCGACGCAGGAATCGGTCTCGACCATCAAGGAGATCGGCAAGACCATCACGCTGATCTCGGAAATCTCGTCGACGATTGCTGCTGCGGTTGAGGAACAGGGCGCGGCGACGCAGGAAATCTCGCGCAACGTGCAGCAGGCTGCATCGCTGAGCGGCGAGGTCGCCAACAGCATCACTGACGTGAGCCGGGGTGCAGGCGAAACCGGGGCCGCCTCCGGCCAGGTTCTCTCCGCAGCGCAGATGCTGTCCACCGACAGCAACCGCCTCAAGATCGAAGTCGAGAAATTCCTCACCAACGTGCGCGCTGCTTAAAGCGCGTACCCATCACATAACAAAAACGGCGGCTTCACAGCCGCCGTTTTCTTTTGGGGACAATGGCGACGGTTTGGCAAACCGTTGGCGCTAGCTCGCGCTGGCCGGCGACTGCGGCTGCCGCGCGCCGTTCGTGGCGGGCGTCTCGTCCGCCAGGCCGTACACACGCTCGGCGGCAGAAAATCCCGCTACCGAGAACAGGCCGAGGTCGGTCCATCCCGCATCGACATGGCTGGCGAATTCGGTGGAGGCCAGCACGGTGCGGTTGAGGCGTCCGGTGATCTTCTCGATGCGGGCGGCCAGATTCACCGCCGGACCGATGCAGGTGAAATCGAGCCGGTCGCCGCCGCCGATATTGCCGTACAGGACCTTGCCGATGTGCAGCGCCAGCCCGAACCGGAAGTTGTCGAGCGTTTCGCGCTCATAGGCATAACTCATCGCCGCCACACTGGCGCGGCACGCGCGCGCGGCCTCCAGCACGCGCCGGCAGACGGTTTCGGTATCGCCTTCCTTGTCGGTGATGGGAAACACCGCGAGCAGGCCGTCGCCCATGAACTTCAGGACTTCCCCGCCATTGTCCAGGATCGCCGGCACCTGACAGTCGAAATAGGCGTTGAGCACATCGACCACGGCTTCGGACGACAGCCGGTCCGACAGCGGCGTGAAGCCGCGCAAGTCCGACAGCCAGATCGCAGCATGCATGGATTCGGTATGGCCCCGCCGGATCTGCCCGGCGAGAATGCGCGCGCCGGCGCGGGCGCCGACATAGTTGTCGAGCAGGCCGGCCGCGGTCCGCCGCAGCAGCCAGATTTCGATCATACGCGTCAGCGACGGCATCAGCGACCGCAGGCCGTCGAGCTGGGCATCGCTGAAGCCATCGGCGTGTTGCGTCATCCAGCTCGAGGCATGAACCGCGCCATCCGACATATGAAGTGGAAGCGCGATGTAATCCGTCGCACCGCTGGCGCGCATCTCTGCGAGAAACGGCGAGTTGCCGACCTTCTCGTCCAGCAACCGCCGCCGCACTTCCAGTCCCTGCTCGAACACGGTGGCAAGCGGGCTCGAGAGATAGTCGTCGGACTCCTCGGACCCATAGGCCATGCTGCCCATGGTCACGCCGGAATCGCGACGCCAGATGAAGTTGCGGCCGACCATGTTGGGATGAAGCGTGGTGACGAACACGCCGACGCGTGACAACGGCAGTCCGCCATCGATCATGCGTTCGCACGTCTCGATCACGAACTCATCGACGCGTCTTGCCGACTGCGCTCCGTTGATCAGCCAGTCCGTGACGCCCTGAAGGTTTACAGCCTGCATGAGCCCGTTTTGCGACGGCGGACCGGGCCTGGTCAAGGCCGGCGATCGCCCGCGCTCACCCCGGATGCCGGATGCAAGGCATCCGGACCGGGCCGCGAACTCATCGATGTCCTGTCTTCAGGAGCCGACCTGGCCGCGATGGCGCAGCAGGTGATCGGCGATCACGCAGGCCATCATCGCCTCGCCGACCGGCACCGCGCGAATGCCGACGCAGGGATCGTGGCGGCCCTTGGTCATGATGTCGGTGTCCGCGCCGGATTTGTCGATGGTACGCCGTGGCGTCAGGATCGACGACGTCGGCTTCACCGCGAAGCGCGCGACGACAGGCTGCCCGGTCGAGATGCCGCCGAGGATGCCGCCGGCATGGTTGGAGAGAAACACCGGGCCGTTATTGCCCATGCGCATCTCATCGGCGTTTTCCTCGCCGTGCAGTTCAGCCGCGCCAAAGCCCGCGCCGATCTCGACGCCCTTCACCGCGTTGATGCTCATCAGCGCCAGCGCGAGATCGCTGTCGAGCTTGCCGTAGATCGGCGCGCCGAGCCCCGCAGGCACGCCTTCCGCGACGACTTCGACCACGGCGCCGATGGACGACCCGCGCTTGCGGATGTCGTCGAGATATTCCGCAAAGAACTCGGCCTTCGCCTTGTCCGGACAGAAGAACGGATTGCGGCCGACCTCATCCCAGTCCCACGCCGCACGGTCGATCTTGTGCGGACCCATCTGCACCAGCGCACCGCGCACCTTCACGTCCGGCATGATCTTGCGCGCGACGGCGCCGGCCGCGACCCGCGCTGCGGTCTCGCGCGCGCTGGAGCGCCCGCCGCCGCGATAGTCGCGCAGACCATATTTGGCCTCATAGGTGAAGTCGGCGTGACCCGGACGAAACTTGTCCTTGATCTCGGAATAGTCCTTCGAGCGCTGGTCGGTGTTCTCGATCATCAGCGCGATCGGCGTGCCGGTGGTGACCTGGCCCTTGTCCGTGTCCATCACGCCGGAGAGGATTTTGACCTGGTCGGCTTCCTGCCGCTGGGTGGTGAACCGCGACTGGCCGGGACGGCGGCGGTCGAGATCGAGCTGGATCTCCTCCACCGTCAGCGGGATGTTTGGCGGGCAGCCGTCGACCACGCAGCCGAGCGCCGGCCCGTGGCTTTCGCCGAAGGTCGTGACGCGAAACATATGGCCGAAGGTGTTGAAGGACATAGGAAATTACCCGACGGGCCGCAGAGCCCCTATTCGCGAAAATTGACGTAAAGTCGTAACGCGCAGCACCCTTAGGGTCAAATGCGAGGCGCTTAAAGTGTCACGTTAAGGAAGCATTAACTATGCTTCGTGACCTGCCCGCCGGCGAAAACATAGACCACGCCCTGCTCCACCATGAGGTCCGACGCTCCGACCGGCGTCTCGACATCGAGCGCCACCAGCAGCGCCCGCATCGAGCCGCCATGCGACACCGCCACCGTGTCCTGAATGAGCGAGTCGTACCAGTCGCGCATGCGGATCGTCACCGAGGCATAGCTCTCGCCGCCCGGCGGCGGCACGCCCCACTTGTCGATCTGGCGTTCCGCAAAGACCTCCGGATGCGACTGCTCCATCTGCGGCAAGGTCGAGCCTTCCCAGTGGCCGTAGCCGATCTCGCGCAGACGATCGTCCAACTCGTAGTCATGCGGCGCCACGCCGAGCGCACCGCGCAGCAGCTCCATCGTGTTGCGGGCGCGTCCCAGCGGCGACGACACGAACGGCATCTTTGCCGGGATGTGGGAATCGCGCGCGAGGATATCGACCAGCAATTCGCCGGAGCGGATCGCCTGGCTCTTGCCGAGATCGTTCAGTGGGATGTCCTGCGTGCCCTGAAAGCGGCCCGCGGCATTCCATTCGGTCTGACCGTGACGGACGAAGTAAACGGTGGGAGATAGCATTGGAATATTCCGAATTCTCGTTCGTCATTGCCGGGCTTGACCCGGCAATCCATCTCAACATCTCGTTGAAAGAAGATGGATGCGCGGATCAAGTCCGCGCATGACAACTTTGGATGTTGCTTATTCTTTACCGCCCAGCGAGATATCCGGCGCCTCGGGGCGCTTCATGCCCGTGATGTGATAGCCGGAATCGACGTGATGCACTTCGCCGGTGACGCCGCGCGACAGATCGGACAGCAGATACATCGCGCTGTCGCCGACTTCTTCCTGCGTGACGTTGCGGCGCAGCGGCGCGTTGGCTTCGTTCCACTTCAGGATGTAGCGGAAATCGCCGATGCCCGATGCGGCCAGCGTCTTGATCGGTCCCGCCGAGATGGCGTTGACGCGGATGTTCTTCTCGCCCAGATCAGCTGCGAGATAACGCACGCTGGCCTCGAGCGCGGCCTTGGCGACGCCCATCACGTTGTAATGCGGCATCCACTTTTCCGCGCCGTAATAGGACAGCGTCAGGATCGAGCCGCCGTCGGTCATCAGATGTTCGGCGCGCTGGGTGATCGCGGTCAGCGAGTAGCACGAGATCAGCATGGAGTTGGTGAAGTTCTCCTGCGTGGTTTCGAGATAGCGGCCGTCGAGCTGATCCTTGTCCGCGAACGCGATGGCGTGGACGACGAAGTCGATCTTGCCCCACTGCTTCTTCACTTCAGCAAACACCGCGTCGATGGTCGCGGGATCGGTGACGTCGCAATGGCCGAGCGTGATCGCGCCGAGTTCCTTCGCCAGCGGCTCGACACGTTTTTTCAGCGCATCGCCCTGCCAGGTCAGCGCCAGTTCCGCGCCCTGGTCGCGGCAGGATTTCGCGATCCCATAAGCAATCGAGCGGTTGTTCGCCACACCGAGGATAACGCCGCGCTTGCCGCGCATCAGGCCCATATTTTCAGCCATCAAACCAAGTCCAGATTGTCGCGTGAAGGGAGGCCCCTCATGACATAGGCGCCATGGCCGTTCAAGCCGGACCAACGGCGCAGCCTAACCATAACGGGCAAAACCGCCGGAATACTCCCCTGTTCGCGGTGTTTTTCAGGGTAGAACGGCAAATGCGCCGCCGCACCGTACGGGCCTTGGATGAGCAACGATTTCCGCCATAGCGTCGAGACCATGATCCCGGCCCTGCGGCGCTACGCGCGCGCGCTGGCGCGGGACAAGGACATCGCCGACGATCTGGTGCAGGACACGCTGGTGCGGGCGCTGCGCTCGGAGAAGCTGTTTCTGGGCGGCGACCTGCGCGCCTGGCTCTACACGATTTTGACCAACCTCAATCGCAACCGCCGCCGCTCGCTGGCGCGGCAGCCGACGATGATGGAATTACACGACACCGCCGCCGACGCCTCCGGCACCGAGGCCGAAGGCCGCGATATTTCCCGCGCGCTCGCCACGCTGGCGGAAGACCAGCGCGCGGTGCTGCTGCTGGTGGTGCTGGAAGGTCTGAGTTACCGCGACGTTGCCGACATTCAGGGTGTGCCGATCGGCACGGTGATGTCGCGGCTGGCCCGTGCGCGGGCACATGTGAGGGCCGTCATCGAGGGCGAACGCCCGGCGCTGCGGCGCGTGAAGTGAGACACGACAGGGGACGAGCGAGATGGACTTGATGCGCGATGAATGGGGAGACCCGCTTTCTTCTCCCTCTCCCGTGTGGAGAGGGTGGCGCGCTGAACGCCATGCGATCGGCGCGCGGGGTGGAGGTAGACTCTGTATCTTGCGTAACCTCCACCCCACTTTTTCACGACGATAACGCCCTTGCTGCTGCAAGATATTGAAGACGAGAGACACCGCCGATGACCGACGACCACAACATTCCCGTCACCGAGGACGAACTCCACGCCTATGTGGACAACGAACTCCCTGCGGAGCGGCGCGCGGCGGTCGAGGCCTGGCTCGCCGCGCATCCCGACGACGCGGCACGCGTGACGTCATGGCGCACGATGAGCGACGCGCTGCATGCGAAATACGATGCGGTTGCGGACGAGCCGGTCCCGCCTCGCCTCTCGGTCGATCAACTGTCGCGGCCGCCGCGCCGCTGGATGATGGGCGCCATCGCAGCGTCCCTGCTGGCGTTCGCGGTCGGCGGCGGCGTCGGCTGGGCTGCCCGTGGCACCGACACAACGACCTCGATATTCGCGAACTTCACCGGCGACGCGCTCGATGCACACAAGCTCTATGTGGTCGAGGTGCGCCATCCGGTGGAAGTAGCGGGCAGCGAACGCGCGCATCTGCAACAGTGGCTGACCAAGCGCTGCGGTTACGAGGTTCGTGCGCCTGAACTCGATGCGACCGGACTGAAGCTGGTCGGCGGACGGCTGTTGCCCGGCCCGACCGGTCCTGCCGCATTCCTGATGTATGAGACGGCGTCGGGCGAACGCTTCACCATCTACGCGTCGCGCGCCAAAACCGAGACGACGCAGATGCGCTACGCCAGCAACGGCGGCAACGGCGCGTTGTTCTGGGCCGACGGCGGCGTCGGTTATGTCGTCAGCGGAACCACCGACCGCGACCGCCTCACGCAGGTCGCGCAGATGGTCTACGACCAGTACGAGAAGGCGGGGCTGTAAACCCGCCTACTCACTTCTTGTCGCCAGCACCTTGTCGATACGGCGACCGTCGAGATCGACCACCTCGAACCGCCAGCCATCCGCGCTGATGCTTTGCCCCACCGACGGAATCGCGCCGAATTTTTCGAGCAGGAAGCCCGCGAACGTCTGGTAGGGGCGCGATGCAGGCAATGGAATGTCGAGCAGGTGCGCAAACTCGAGCGCGGGCATCCATCCCGCGATGAGAAGCGATCCGTCGTCGCGCTTGACGAAAGCCGGTTCGGCGGGGCCCTCCTCGGTGTGGAAGCTGCCGACGATGGATTCGAGAATGTCGGCGCTGGTGACGACGCCCTGAAACGTGCCGTACTCGTCGTGCACCAGTCCCATATGAACCGGCGAGTCGCGCAGAATAGCGACCACGTCCCGCGCGTCGACGGTTTCCGGAATCACCGGCGCTTCGCGGATCAGGTCGCGAATGTCGGGCACCTTGCCCGACAAATACGCATCCAGCATATCCTTGGCCTGCACGATGCCGAGCGTTTCCTCGCCGTCGAACACCGGCAGGCGGGAGTGTGAGCTTTCCTTGAATGCAAATCGGATGGCTTCCGGCGGCTCCGACAGGTTGATCATGCTGACTTCGTGGCGCGGCGTCATCACCGCGCCGACGGAAAGATCGCCGAGCCGCATCACGCCCGCAATCATCTCCTTCTCGCCGGGCTCGAGCACGCCGGCGTTCTCCGCCTCGACCACGAGCGTGCGGATCTCCTCCTCGCTGACCTTCTCTTCGGCATCGCCGCGATGACCGAGCGCCCAGAGCAAGGCCTTGCCCGAGCGATCCAGAACCCACACCAGCGGCAGCGATATCTTCGCAAGCACCACCATGGCCGGCGCGACCTTCACCGCGACCGCCTCGGGATCGCGCAGCGCGATCTGCTTCGGCACCAGTTCACCGACAATGAGAGAGGCATAGGTGATCAGCGTGACGACCACGCCGACGCCAATTGCGTCGGCGACGCCTTGCGACAATCCGATGCTGACGAGCGACGCGGACAGGCGCGGGCCGAGCGTTGCGCCGGAGAATGCACCCGAGAGCACGCCAACAAGCGTGATGCCGATCTGAACGGTGGAGAGAAACTTTCCGGGATTGGAGGCCAGCGCGAGCGCGCGTCGCGAACCGCTCACGCCCTTTTCAACCAGACCCAACAACCGCGCCGGGCGGGATGAGACAATGGCAAGCTCCGACATCGCGAGCAGGCCGTTGATGACGATGAGAACGGCGACAATTCCAAGTTCGAGTAACAAGTTGTTCCTTTGCGGTGAAACGCTTTAACGCCGATAGATAGCACGCCGACGGGTCACCTGCAGTATCGCATTTGCCGCAGGACCATGAGACATGCGCGATCATTTTGCATGTCAGCCGCGATCAAGACCTCTGCAGCGCCAGTGTGACACCGCCCAGCGTGAACGCCATCGCCAGCACTTCCCTGATACCGAGCGGTTCGCCCACCACCAGAGCGGCGGCCACCACGCCGATGACGGGAACCAGCAACATGCCGGTGGACGCGGTCGCCGGCGGCAGACGGCGCAAGGTTTCAAACCAGGTGAGGTAACACACGCCCATCGGAATGATCGTCATGTAGCCGATCAGCGCCCAGCCGGTGGACGACACCGCGCCAAAATCCGGCTTCTCGAACAACAGGCCGAACACGAGCATCGCAAGGCAGCCCAAGCCGACCTGCCACGCCACAAGCGCAACCGGCGGCACCGGTATCGGTGCGCGATTGAGAACGTTGCCGAGTGCAAAGAGGATTGCAGCCGAGAGCGCCAGCGATGCGCCGGCCAGCTTCTCGTACGTGAAAGTGAAACCTTCCCCGCCGAACAGGATCACGATCCCGACGATTCCGAGACACAGGGAGACAACATTGCGAAGCGTCGGCCGCATGCCCAGCAGCGGCCATGCAAACAGCGTCGCCCAGATCGGCATCGTGTAAGCCAGCAGCGCGCCTTCGCTCACGCTCACCCATTTCATGGCGACGGTGCCAAAGCCCATCCACGCAATAACATTGGTGAACGTCGCCAGCAGCAGCCGCGGCACGACCTCGCGCGGAACGCTCAATCGTTCATGACGGCTCAGCGCGACAATTGCCAGAATGAGAGACGCAGTGACACCCGCCAGTCCGCGAGCGGACAGCGGTGGCAATTCGCGAAGCAACAGTTTCATGAAGGGCCAGTTCAGGCCCCAACCGAATGCTGTGATCCCGAGACAAGCGACGCCGATCCATCGTGAATGACCATGGGAACTACCCATGGAATTCGATGGCCCGACCCGCCGTTGCCATGCGCCTTACTCGCTGCTGACTGTTTCCGGCTCGGGTGTCTTGACGACCGTCAGCTTCTTCGGTGCGGCCTTTTTCTTTTTCGGCTCCACCGGTGGCGGATTGGCGGCGTCGTGCGCCTCTTTCGCCAGTCGCAGCGCCTTCAGGCGCTCCATGTTCCTGCGGACATCGACATACTCCTTGTCGACCTGGGCGAGAGCCTGTGCGCCCTCAACCTTGGCCAGACGCTGCTTTTCGAGGCGTGCCAATTGTTCGGGAGTTTGCGGCTTGGTCTGCGATTTGCTGGTCATTCTCAACATATGGGTATTCCGACCCCGGATTGCCACCGCTTGTAAAATATCGTTCCACAGCGGAACTTTTCCGCTTCCGACACGGCAGATTTGACAATTTGATTGATTGAGACTATATTCCTATCGTCCTGTTCGCGAGGGGCGCTTCTCGAGGGCGCTTTGAAGCGGAGCAGGATGCGGCGCCTGCGCGCGTGTCTCGCACACACGTCGTCCGGGAGGCTGGGGTCACCGTCCGGGCCAACTACGTGGCTCTGCCGTTCGCGGCTGGACGCGGCGAGGATGAAGGCGGCGAAAGCCGGCCGGATCAGGACGTGAAAGCGTCCGTCCTCACCCGGAAGTACGGTCCCCT
>JAUSAX010000049.1 GCA_030652315.1 Afipia sp.
GTTCCGTTTCCGCTTCGGCACGACGATATCTCGGACCATCATTTATCGACCGCAAGCCCTCCTGAAATCGCGGAGCCGGTGAGGAGCCAAGCCGTAACAGCCACTGCAATTCAACAAGTTTTGTCGGTTGCAGATAGCACCGCCAAACGATCGGACATTTCTCCAGCGCCGGAAACAGCCAAGGATTCACCGCATCCCCAGATTGAGGGGCGAGCACCGGCAAGCGGCGGTACGGCCGGAAATGGCGTGTCTGTTCCTGCCGTTACGACTGGCGGCGGAGGCGGGAGCCCGCCCAACGGCAGCGGAGGCGGAGGCGGAGGCGGCGGTGGCCCTCAGCCCCTGCATAAGCGCTCGAGCGACAACGAATTCCGCGATGTCCTTGGTAAAGGCCTTGCCAATGCGCGACGTAATCTTGTGATCGTTGGAATCTTTTCCATCGCAGTCAATCTTCTGGTTCTCGCGATTCCGGTCTACCTCTTCAACATGTCGGATCGCGTGATGACGAGCCGAAGCACCGATACGCTCGTCATGCTGACGATGATTGTAGTCATCGCGATTGCCGCACACGTTCTGATGGACATGATGCGGCGTATCATTCTGATGCGCGTTGCGGTTGAGACGGAGGCGCGGCTCGGCGGCCCCGTCTTGAGCGCCGCAGCGAAGGCTGCGCAGGGCGGTTCAAGTCGCGAATTTCAGACATTGGCTGACCTTCAGCATTTGCGTTCGTTCATTACCGGTCCTGTCCTGCTCACAATGTTCGATGCGCCGGTAGCCCCCGTGTACTTCGCCGTGGTGTTCCTCATCCATCCCCAGCTCGGTCTGATTGTTCTGTCGGCCGGGGTGGCGCTCATGGGCGTTGCCTTACTCAATCAAAGAATTACCGCCACTCCATTTACGCGGGCGAACGCGTTCGGAACGCGCGCCAATCTTCAGGCCGAGGCGATGGCGCGCAACGCGCAGGTCATCAACGCGATGGGGATGATCCCGGAAGGCGTTCAGGTCTGGGGACAGGAAACCGTCGAGTCCCTGAAGGCTCAGGTCGCCGGCCAAGATCTGAATATCATGATGACCGGGGTTTCGAAATTCCTGCGCCTCTGCACCCAGATTGCGATCCTGGGCTGGGGCGCATGGCTTGCGCTCGAAAGCCAATTGACGAGCGGCATGATTATCGCGGCTTCGATCGTGGCAAGCAGGGCGCTGGCCCCTCTGGAAGGCACCATCGAGGGTTGGCGCGGTTTTGTGCAGGCTCGCTCGGCCTATGGGCGCGTAAAGACGCTCCTGCAGAATTCGCCGTTGAACTTCGACCGTCTCCGCTTGCCGCGTCCCCAAGGTTATCTCAGTGTGGAACGTATTCTTTACGTCCCGCCACCAACCAAAAAAGTCATTCTGAACGGCATCAGTTTTCAACTAGAGCCTGGAGAGTCGTTGGCAATCGTGGGCGATTCCGGAACAGGAAAGACCATGCTTGCTCGCATGCTTGTGGGCTCCATCATTCCGACCGCGGGAAATGTCCGCCTCGACATGATGGATCTCCGCAACTGGGATGCACGCCAGTTCGGAGAAAGCGTTGGTTACCTGCCTCAGGATGTCCAGCTCTTTCCGGCTTCGATCAAGGCGAACATCGCACGCATGCGCTCGGATGCTCTCGACGAGGACATATTCGACGCTGCCGAGACCGCCGACATTCATGAGATGATATCGAGCTTCGCTCAAGGATATGAGACCGTCGTCGGTATGGATGGAAGCCCATTATCGGGCGGACAGAGGCAGCGGATCGGGCTGGCGCGTGCGTTCTACGGTAACCCGCGCCTTATGGTCCTCGATGAACCGAACTCAAATCTTGACGCGAACGGAGAGCGGGCGCTCGCCAAGGCGCTTCTCCGCGCAAAGGAGAAACGGATTACGGTCGTGACCATTACGCAGCGCGCGGCGCTGTTGATGAGTGTCGACAAGATCATGATTCTCAACAACGGGTCGGTTCAGGCGTTCGGCACCCGTGACGACATCATTCCGATGATTACCGGACGGAAGCCGAATGGAGCCGGCGGTCCCGGTACCGGACCGCCGCCAACACTGAATTCCTAGCAGAGAACGTCGCCCAGGAATGACGATGCATTTGAAGTCAGCGAGCTGAACATTGAGGTGCTGAGATGTCGGGCAAGGAACTTGCCGCGCGTGTACCGGTCACGGAAGTGCCTTGGTACGACTCGCTCCCGCGATCGACACGTGTGCCGACGATGGCCGGAGTCATTGTGATGGCCAGCATGGTGATGGGATTTGGCGTCTGGGGTAATACGGCGCCAATAGCCGGTGCCGTTGTTGCATCTGGCGTATTCGTTGCAACCGGACAGAACAAGATGATTCAACACCTTGAAGGAGGTGTTATCCGTGAAATCTTTGTCCGCGAGGGCGATGCGGTGGAGCAGGGACAGATCCTGGTCGAACTGGACAAGACTGCGTCGAGCGCCGAGCTCCGCCGGCTGTTTCTGCGCCGTACCCGATTGACCGCGATCGACGCGCGACTGCAGGCCGAAATGCGCGAGCTGCCCGAGGTCACGTTTCCCGAGGATCTCTTGAAAGATGTTGATACTCCGGAGTTGAAGGAAATACTTGAAAGCCAGAGACTGACTTTCACGGCTCGCCGGAACAACATGAACAGTGATATCGCCGGCATCAACGAGGGCATCAACGCTCTGAATGAGAGAATTCAGGGATCGAAGGTGCAGTTGGAGAGTGTGCATCGCCAGATCAAGTTCATTCAGGAAGAAGTCGAGACAAAGCAATATCTCCTTCAGACCGGGCTGGTGCGGAAACCGGAGCTTCTGGTTCTGCAGCGTACACAAGCAAACCTCGAGGGAGAGGTTGGCCGGATCATGGGTGATATCGGTGATGCAAAGGAGCGAATTGCCAAGGCTGTCGAACAGATCAATGGAGTCAAGAAGACCGGGATCAAGACGGCTGTCGAGCAGATGCATGAGATTCGCGGAGAACTGGTCGATGTGCGCGAACGAATGCTTACCGCGAAGGGCGTCCTCGACCGCATTCGTATCACAGCCCCCGTTAGTGGCGTCGTCGTCAAGCTCAGGTATCACACGCAAGGAGGTGTGATCGAGGCTGGAAAGAGCATCATGGAGATTTTGCCGCTCAAGGATGAGCTCATCATTGAGGCGCGCGTGCGTCCGCAAGACATAGACAGCGTGAAGCAAGGGCAACATGCGACGGTACGTTTGACGGCGCTGAACCAGCGCATCACGCCGATGATCTCGGGAGAGGTCATCTATCTTTCGGCCGATACGCTGGCTGACGAGCGCAAATCACAGCAAATGGGGCCGACGGACATTTACATCGTTCGCGTCAAGCTGAATGTCGCAGAGGCGGCCACCATTCACGGTTTCAGCCCGACGCCCGGCATGCCGGCGGAAGTCTACATTAAGACATCCGAGCGAACGTTCTTTCAGTACATCGTCAAGCCGATACACGACAGCATGTTGCGAGCCTTCAGGGAGCGATGAAAGGCCGTGGGATTGGGAAGAGTATCTTGTAAGGAGCGACTAGAGCTTTAGCCGAGACATTGAATCTACAGCCGAGGTCATGCGATGCGCATCGAAGTGATAGATACATTGGCGGATTTCGCTAAGCTCGAGGACAACTGGAACGCGATCTATGACGCGGATCCGGATGCACAGCTTTTCATGTCCTGGAAATGGCTTTCGTGCTGGCTCAGGCAGATCGCAAGCCCATGGTTCGTTCTTGCGGCGAAGGCCGATAGCAAGGCGGACGGGCCGTATGTTGCCTTTCTTCCGATGCGAATTCAGACCAAGACGGAAAATGGACGTATTCACAATGAGCTGAATATGGCCGGGAATTTCTCAGCGGACTATACGGGGCTGCTGTGTGCGCCGGGCGCGGAACATGTCGCAATCCCGGCATTCGCCCGACACGTGAAGCAGTTGAACTGGTCGCGTCTGAACTTCGACAATTTTCGCGTTTCGGAGCCTCGGATGCGTCTTCTATTGGCGCATTTTCCGAAAGCGAACTTTCAGACCAGCGAGACAAATCGCGTCGGAAAAGTCGATGGGATTGACAACAGCCTCTGTCCGTTCGCGGTGCTGCCATCGAGCTGGGACTCCTATCTCGAGACGTTGAGCACGAACACCCGGCAGAAGATAAGGCGGTTGCTCAGGATGGTGGATGCGACTGGAGAATACCGCATCACCGTCGCCACCCCTGAGACATTCGAGCGGGATCTCGCCACGCTCCTTCAATTCTGGGAGACGAAGTGGAAACCGCGAAAAGGCGATCTCACTCAGACGCTGGTGCGCTCGAATCGGGCGATGCTGACGCGGAGCTATCAGGCAGGCCTTCTGTACTTGCCGACGCTATGGAAAGAGGACCGTCCGCTGGTTGCCCTCGCGACACTGATGGATACGCGAAAGCACGCGTTCCTGTTCTACATGACCGGGCGCGATGAGACCTTTGAGGGGCCGCCGCCGGGAGTCATCCTGCACGCACATAGCATTCGACATGCGATCGCGAATGGCTTTACGGAGTACGACTTTCTCCGTGGCAACGAACCATACAAATATTCCTTCGGGGTAAAGGAGCGCCACATTCGTTGCACGGTGGTCGGAACAAAGAACGGCTTGAATCTCGGCGGGAAGATTGATCCGCGTACTGTTCCTGACGTCCTGCAGCAAGCGACCGATCTTCACCAGGCCGGAAAGTTAGTGGAAGCTGAGCGAGCATACCGGGAAGTACTTAATGTCGAAGCGAAGAATGCCGATGCCATTCATCGCCTTGGGCAGCTCTTTGCCAACAAGGGCGATCATATCGCTGCAAAACGGTTCTTCAAGACCCTCACCGCGGTCAGGCCGGATGCTTACAAGTCGTGGCTTTGTCTGGCGAAATCATGCGAGGCGCTGGGACAGCATCTGGATGCGGCAAACGCTTACCGGGAGATCATCCGGCTGAAGCCGGATATGCCAGAAACCTTCAAGAGCCTCGCAGAGGCGCTGATCAAACTCGGCCGGATGACGGAGGTCAATGAAGCATTGGCGTCCGCTCTCGGACGAGCGGCAAACGTGAGCAAGAAGAACGGCAGCGAGTTGAAAACAAGGCGTGTCGTTGATCGCACAATGGCCCAGGGCGAAGCAGCGTCACTGTAGCTACGGAAAACGTGGAGCCGAGGCACCAGAACCCGTATGAGCAACGCCATCACGCAAGATTTCGCCGGGCTGTCAGTCGTAGATGGCTTTGTATTCGCGACGAACGATGAAGCCCCCGCGGTAAGCCACGCGACAGCCTTTGTTGGCACCGAATTGCTGTTCTCAGGAAGCTACAACCGGGCAGGCGTCGATCTGGTTATTTCCAATGAAGCTGGAAGCGTCACTGTCCCGGAATACTTCAAAGGCGAGGATCGCCCGACATTGATGTCGCCGGAAGGAGCAAGCCTGTCGGGACGAGTCGTTGAGGCGATGACGGCAAGAGTCCAGTACGCCCAGGCGGACCAGATCGCGAGTGCGGTGCCCGCCGTTGGCAATGTCGTGAAGATGAGCGGCAGCGCAGTGATTACCCGGAATGGTGTTCCCGTTGAGCTGAAACAAGGGGACAGACTTCTCAAAGGGGACGTCATCCAGACCGGGCCCGATACCACGATTGGAATCAGTTTCGTCGATGGTACGGCCCTGGGTCTTGCGTCCAATGCACGCATTGTTCTGGATGAGATGACGTATGATCCGAATGGATCATCCAACTCGTCGCTTTTAAGCCTGGTGCAGGGAGCCATTACCCTCGTTGCCGGCCACACGGCCAAATTCGGAAACATGCGCGTTGAAACGCCGGTTGCCACGATGGGCATCCGAGGCACCGCTGTTATGGTCGAGATCGCCGCGGACCATGGACCGAGCAAATTCTCCGTGCTCAAGGAGCCAGACGGAAAGATCGGATCGTTTCATCTGTACGACAAGGAAACCGGCGATCTGATCCGGGTGGTGTCTCAATCTGGGCTCGTGACGGTTGTTTCGCCGCTGGGTGCGGGCCAACCGGTATCCGCCGTTGATCAGCTGAAAACGCTCGCCGATATTCAAAGCGAGAAGAGCCTGATTCAGCAGGTTTTTCAGATTTACTATCCCAATTACAATCCGGACGGCCCCGGAAACGACCGGACCGGTTCCAGTGTGAACCCGCTTGCAAATCCCACCAGGGGCTTTGCCGCGCTGGGCAGCGAGTCCGGTGTGCCCGCGCTAATCGCCCTTGCAAATGGAGTTGCAGTCATACCGGCCACCGCGGCGCTACAGGAGTTTCTGGTTTTTCCGGAGGCTCCCGAACCTCCAGAGGTGCGCGCTATCGCAGTGGCAAACGTGGTTGATGTCCAGGCGTCGCAGGGGCCTGTCGAACGAAACTTTGCCATTAGCGATCAAGTCACGGTCACAGTCGATGGTCAGGTTATCGGAGAACCAACCGGACGTTATGTATCGGGTACGGGCACTGTTGCCGGTGTGGAAAGCACGGTGCCGCCACCTCAAGGAGTCAATCTCGACGAGTTGGTGCGGATCGATCCCACAACCGGCGTCGTGACGTATGACGCGAGCCGATTCGCATTTCTGGGCGTCGGGGAATCAGCGATCTATACGATCGGCTTTGATAGCCAGCCTGGATCATCTGTTGTTCCTGAAACACTGACTCTCACCATCAACGGGCTGAACGACCGGCCAACTGTCGAGCACGCGATTCCGGACCAACGCGTACGGGAAGGCTGCAGATTCGAGTATGTCATCCCGGCCTGTGTGTTTGCCGATCTCGATGCCAACGATACGTTGAGCTACCGTGCGATGCTGGCGAATGGTGAGCCCTTGCCGAACTGGCTCACGTTTGATCCGGTAACGATGACGTTTTCGGGAACGCCGCCCAAGGGCGAAGAATGTGTTCTTCATATCAAGGTCGTCGCAAGCGATGAGCACGAGGCCACGGCCGTCGATCAGTTCGATCTTGTCATTGCAGACAGTCATCACCACCACCATCACCACCATGATGATCATCATCTCGGTGGCGATGTGAATGTCGCGGTCGCTTCAAATGACTCTGATCTCAGCCGCGATCCGGCGGCAGGAGCCGGCGACACCGCTGCTAACGACGAGGGCCAGGGCCGTCACAATTCCGAAGTAAGGAAATCCGATTCCGCCGATTGCGGTCAAAAGTGCTCTCATGAATCCGCGCGGGAGAGCGATGAAAGGTCGATGTCGTCAAGAGAAGTTGCGTCATCTTCCGGCGAGCGCACTTCATATGAGGTCTCGTCGAATACCAGCCACGACAGCAGCCCGAACGATGCGCCGGCACACGGATCAACCAACGTACCTGCTCCGACGGATTTTGACTCTGATCGTTCTGGCTTCACAGACACGGGCTGGTCCCGCACCGTCACCGAGTATTCAAGCCAGTCGATTTCGTCACATAGTCATAGTTCTTTTGTGACCAGTCACAACGTGGCGTTCTCATGGAATAGCAGTTCCGGAGAACAGCGCGATACTTGGAGCGGGGACCATTTCGTTTTCAGATCGAATTTTGGCCGCGACGCGGATCACGATGCCCGCTCAGCCCCCGATCTGATACAAACCGGAAGATCTTGGTCCGGGGACGGGCCTGATGTGGCTGCTCTCGTTCACGTGATGACGAGCTTTGATTTTTTCAGCACGCACGACGAACAGGGGACCGCCCGGCTCAGCTCATCGGCGGAACCTCATAAGTATCAGAGCGATTTCCATCTGGTTTAGACGGGTATTTGAAGGTACGGGACGGTCCGGAACACTCTTCCGTTGACGCGCCACATGGCTTAAAGCACGGCCGAAACTTCTTGTTCCGGGTCCCGTGCGCATATGATTCGTCTCGACAATATCAGTAAGCAAAATGGCCACCAGATTCTCTTCATTGAGGCTTCCGCAGCGCTCCAGAGGGGAGAGAAGGTCGGATTGGTAGGTCCTAATGGAGCAGGCAAGACCACGCTGTTCCGGATGATTACCGGCCGTGAGTTGCCCGATGAGGGCCAGGTCGCCGTCGATCGCGGGGTGACCATCGGCTACTTCAGCCAGGATGTCGGCGAGATGTCAGGCCGTAGCGCCGTGTCCGAGGTGATGGACGGGGCCGGCCCGGTGAGTGCTGTCGCCACTGAGCTGAAAGAGCTGGAAGCCGCCATGGCGGATCCGGACCGGGCAGATGAGATGGAAGCCATCATCGAGCGCTACGGTGAGGTGCAGCACCGGTTCGAGGAACTGGATGGCTATGCGCTCGAGGGCCGGGCGCGCGAAGTTCTCTCAGGCCTGAGTTTCAGCCAGGAGATGATGGACGGCGACGTCGGCGCATTGTCGGGCGGCTGGAAGATGCGCGTGGCGCTGGCCCGCATTCTCCTGATGCGTCCCGACGCGATGCTGCTCGACGAACCGAGCAACCATCTGGATCTGGAAAGCCTGATCTGGCTGGAGGAATTCCTGAAAGGCTACGAAGGCGTGCTGCTGATGACCTCGCACGACCGCGAGTTCATGAACCGCATCGTGACCAAGGTGGTGGAGATCGACGGCGGTGGCTTGACGTCCTACTCCGGCAACTACGAATTCTACGAGCAGCAGCGTGCGCTGAGCGAAAAGCAGCAGCAGGCCCAGTTCGAGCGCCAGCAGGCGATGCTCGCCAAGGAAATCAAGTTCATCGAGAGGTTCAAGGCGCGTGCGTCGCACGCCGCGCAGGTCCAGAGCCGCGTGAAGAAGCTGGACAAGATCGAGCGGGTCGAGCCGCCCAAGCGCCGCCAGACCGTTGCCTTTGACTTCTTGCCGGCGCCGCGGTCGGGCGAAGATGTCGTCAGCCTGAAGAACGTCCACAAAGGCTATGGCAGCCGGAGCATCTACGAAGGGCTGGATTTCCAGATCCGGCGCAGAGAGCGCTGGTGCGTGATGGGGATCAATGGCGCTGGAAAATCCACACTGCTGAAGCTTGTGACTGGCTCGACCGAGCCGGATGACGGAACGGTGGCCGTGGGAGGTAGCGTGAAGCTGGGCTACTTCGCCCAGCACGCGATGGATTTGCTCGACGGCGAACGCACGGTGTTTGAAGAGCTGGAGTATTCATTTCCGCAGGCGGGTCAGGGTTCGCTACGCGCGCTGGCTGGCTGCTTCGGATTCTCGGGCGACGATGTCGAGAAGAGATGCCGTGTGCTTTCCGGCGGTGAGAAGGCGCGGCTTGTCATGGCGAAGATGCTGTTCGACCCGCCGAACTTCCTGGTGCTGGACGAGCCCACCAACCATCTCGACATGGCGACGAAGGAAATGCTCATCACGGCGCTGTCGCAGTATGAGGGCACCATGCTGTTCGTTTCGCATGACCGGCATTTCCTGGCCGCGTTGTCGAACCGTGTGCTGGAATTAACGCCCGATGGCATTCACCAGTATGGCGGCGGCTATACGGAGTATGTGGCGCGCACGGGCCACGAGGCTCCTGGCCTGCGTAGCTGAACTTATCCGGAGTCGTTTATCGGCTCCGGACTATGTCGTCCGTAGAGCCAGCGGCGGTTCGGATGGCCGTATCAGCGCAAACGCAACCTGGATGATGCCTGCCGTCAGTCCGATGGCAACGCCGATCTGCCACGCAAGGGTATAAGAGCCGAGCGAGTCATAGATCAGGCCGCCGCCCAAGGCGCCCAAGAAGCTGCCGAGTTGGTGGCTCATAAAGGCGAGGCCGCTGACCATGGCTTGCCATTTCAATCCGAACATTTCCACGACCGCGCCGGCAACCAGTGGGCCGACCCCGAGCCACAGGAATCCCATCAACGCCCCGAATATCAGCGTCGTTGCGGGCGTTGGCACCAGCGTAAAGTACCAGGCCAGAACGAGAGAGCGGGAAATATAGATCCCTCCCAGCAGGGCGAGCTTGTTCCATTTGCCGCCGGCCCAGCCGAAGAACAGACTGCCGAGCACATTGAAGCCGCCGATTACGCCAAGTGTCTGGGCGCTCAGCATCGGGTCCATGCCGCAGATCGCGAGATAGGTCGGAAGATGAGTCGTGAGAAAGACCAGTTGCATTCCGCAGACGAAATAGGCCCCCGTCATCACGATGAAGGAAGCGTTACCAAGCGCACGGCCGACGGCGGCCTTCGCGGAGATATTGTCGATGTCCGTTGATGTCGTCGCGGGAAGCGGGACCTTGTCGACCTTTCCGGCAAACCACGCTGCGGGAAGCAGCGCCAGCGACAGGACCACGAAACCGGCAACGCCAAAACGCCAGCCATATTCCTGACTCAGTGCCTGACCAAGCGGCGCCGCGATCAACGCACCCAGCGATCCTGCGGCCGATACGATGCCGAGGACCAGACTGCGTGATGGAGCCGGAACGGCACGTGCCGCCACCGCCATGCTCACCGACGAAGCGATACAGGACAGCGATGTGCCGATCAGGATGCCGGCGCCGATCATGATGCTGAGAAAGCTCTGAGCGCTCACCAAAAGGATGAGGCCGGCAATGTAAAGTCCTGCGCCGATCAGCATGATGGGCCGAAATCCGAAGCGCACTGCATAGGCACCTGCAACCGGCTGCGTGAAGCCCCACGCCAGGTTCTGGATTGCGATGGCCAGTGTGAACTCGGAGATCGAGATGCCAACATCCAACGTCAGCGGTTGCATGAAAATACCGAGGCTCTGCCTGATACCCATGCTCAGGGTGAGCATCAACGATGCGCCGAGCAGGATAGGGAAAGCGGGACGAAGTGCTTGCAGCGCATTCATAAGTCGCGTCCTTTTTCTTGTTTTATATTTTACGCGGCAAGCTGGGTTGATTACACCGATCTGTGTAACTAGATTGAGGCCGAAATTTTACGCTGTCAAGCAGCGATAAAACCCGGTCTATGCCTTATGCCGTCATCTCAGAAACAGCCCGAGAAACAGCCGATGAAGCAGCGGATTCTCGAAACCGCCGACCGGTTGTTTCATCTACAGGGGATTCGGGCAGTAGGGGTCGATACCATCGCGGCCGAAATCGGGATCAGTAAACGTACCCTCTATAATCATTTTCCGTCCAAGGATCAGCTTGTTGCCGCCTATCTCAAGGGCCGGTTCTCCACAATTCCGCAGTCGGACAGACCGCCTGCCGAACAGATCCTGCGTTCGTTCGAGAGGCTTGAGCGCGGATTCGCCAGCAAGGACGCGCGCGGCTGCCCCTTCGTCAACGCCGTGACCGAGGTCGGCGCGACCGATCCGCAGGTGAGGAAGATCTCCAAGGCTTTCAAGGAAAGTCGCCGCCAGTGGTTCTGCGATCAGGTCACTAAACTTGGGGTGAAGAACCCCGAGCTTTTGGCGACGCAGTTAGCTGTTCTTGTCGATGGCGCGATTGCGCAGAACCTCGTCCGGCGCGATCGCTCGGTTGCCAGAGCGGCGCAGGATGTGGTTCGGCTTTTGCTGGTAAATGCGGGCGTCAAATTGCCCGACGCGTAGTCAGGAAGTTGCTGCCACGATCTGGTGGTCGCGCATTGCGCGACGGGCTCTACGCGCAAGGCATCCTTCGCAAGCGTTCACACATGCGCGCGCTCGTTTCTGTCCCAGTACGCTTCGTCCTACGGCTTGTCTCGCCCCCACGGGAGAAGAGAGGCCGGAAAGTCCGCCGCATAGCGCCGTCCTTTGGGCGGGTGCGGGGGTTCCTGCCAAGGATGTGGGTCTGGCTCGAGCACCTTCCGGTAAAGATGCCAAGTGGCATGACCGAGCACCGGCAGGACGACGGCGAGACCGAGGAACAACGGGATCGATCCGATCACCAATAACGCGGCAACGATCAGTCCCCATGTTGCCATGGCAACCGGATTCTTCATCACAACCTGCAGCGAGGTTCGGATTGCATCGGTCGTATTCGCGTGCCGGTCGAGCATCAGTGGAAACGCCACAACGCTGATACACAAGGCGATAACAGCGAACAGAAAGCCGACGCTACATCCCAGGATCATCAGCTTCAGTCCTTCACTGGTCGTAAAGATCCGTGAAGCGAAATCGGGAATGCTTGCCGCGGGCGTATTGCCGAAGAGGGCAACATAAATGGAGTCCGCGGTGGCGACCCAAACCACGAACAGGATGAGCAGGATCACACCAAGTCCGAGCATGGCCCCGAACGACGGCGAGCGCAGCACGCCGAACGCATGCCAGGCGGAGGGCTCTTCACCGCGTTCGCGGCGGCGGCTGAGTTCATAAAGGCCAAGAGCCGCAAAGGGGCCAATCAATGCGAAGCCTGCCGCCAGCGGAAACAGGAGCGGCAACACCGAATAGCCTAGCACCGTTCTGGCTATCACAAGCCCCAGTACGGGATAGATGATGCACAGGATGATCGCGTGGCTTGGAATCGCCTTGAAGTCCTCCCAGCCCAGTCGCAATGCTTCACGCAAATCGGAGAAACCGATGTTGCGAACAACAGGGGTGGCGACAATATCAGATACAACCTGCGGGATGTTGTCGGAATACGGTGTGGCCATGGTCACAATCTCCCATGCGTTCGCACCGGCGAGATTGGGCGTCACTTTTCGAGCGGCGTTCAATCGCCTTCGTGCGCAGAAGTCGCGATAGGATCTGTTCAGGCGGCCAAGTTCACGAAAAGAGCTTTGCCGAAAAAACAGGTCGCGACCTATAGAGCGAGTATAACGCAATCCGGGAGGAATAGCACGCGCCGTTAGATCGATTGTGTATCTGCAAAACGTCTTCCCAGCAGCCTTGGGTTCCTTTGTCTGAGTCTGACGCTGCGTAGTCACTTAGATTGCGATGCGGTATCGCGCTCGACGACACATGAATGTCCCAACAAGTCGCTCACGGCATCGGCTTGCCTAAGCCGGTCTATTGACAACCAAGCCCGCCGAGGAACATCCTGTAGTGGTAATGCCCGTAGTTCAATGACACCAGCGATCGCAACATCTCGCTGAATTGAGCCCGACCGACTTGAACCACTATGTCGAGTTCAATGTTGCGACCGGTTAAGGGGGCAAGGCGGCCAGCATTGCAGTGGCTTGCTTCGGGCATGCCATCCAATGTCGACATGAACCATGCCCCTTAAAGTCCGTAGCCTCTAGAGGCAAGGATGAACAAGGGATGGCTGTAGCGCTCATATTTCTTTTGGTCGCGGTCGCCTCGGTGGCGTTCCACCTCTGGAGTCCATGGTGGTGGACGCCGATTGCTTCAAACTGGAGCTACATCGACGACACGATCACCATGACATTCTGGATTACGGGCGCCGTCTTCTTCGCGGTCGTCGCCTTCATGGCCTACTGCGTTTATCGCTTCCATCACAAGGAAGGCAGGAAGGCAGCCTACGAGCCGGAAAACAAAAAACTCGAATGGTGGCTTACCATTGGAACCGCGGTTGGCGTCGGAGCGATGTTGGCGCCCGGTCTTGTCGTCTGGCATCAGTTCGTGACAGTCCCTGCGGATGCGACCGAGATCGAGGTCATGGGTCAGCAGTGGCGCTGGAGCTACCGGCTTCCAGGCAAGGACGGCCGTATGGGGACGTCCGACGCCAGTAACGTCAGTGCTGAAAATCCTCTGGGTTTGAATCCCAAGGATTCCGCCGGGCAGGACGACATCGTGATCGAAAATGGTGATCTGCACCTGCCGATCGGCAAGCCGGTCAAGGTGCTGCTGCGATCGATCGATGTCCTGCACAATTTCTATGTACCCGAGTTCCGCGCCAAGATGGATATGGTTCCAGGCTCCGTCACCTATTTCTGGTTCACGCCGACGCGCACTGGAACCTTCGAGGTTCTCTGCGCGGAGCTTTGTGGCCTTGCGCACTCGCAGATGCGCGGCAAGGTCATCGTTCAGGAAGAGAAGGACTATCGCGCGTGGCTGGAGCAGCAGCAGACGTTTGCGGAACTGTCCGGTCAGCGCAACATCATGAAGGCGACTTACAAGACAGGCAGCGAATGAGAATATCGACGAAGAGATGCCGCAGATCGTGAGGCGAACTCTTCTCTGACGAGAGGAAGACCAAGGAGACATTTCGATGGTTGATGTCCCGTCTGACGTCATTGCAGGTATCCCGCCGGCTGAAGTGGGAGAGGTCGACCTCTACCATCCGCATAGCTGGTGGACGAAGTACGTCTTCTCTCAGGATGCCAAAGTCATCGCCATACAGTATTCGCTCACCGCGATGGCGATCGGAATGGTCGCGCTGGTGCTCTCGTGGCTGATGCGGCTGCAACTCGGATTCCCCGGCACGTTCTCGTTCATCGATCCAAGCCAGTATCTCCAGTTCATCACCATGCACGGCATGATCATGGTGATCTACCTGCTCACCGCGGTGTTTTTGGGCGGCTTCGGAAACTACCTCATCCCGCTGATGGTCGGCGCGCGCGACATGGTGTTCCCGTATGCGAACATGCTGAGCTACTGGATCTATCTCCTTGCGGTTCTGGTACTGGTTGCGACCTTCTTCGTGCCTGGTGGTCCGACCGGCGCCGGATGGACGTTGTATCCGCCGCAGGCGGTTCTCTCCGGCACGCCGGGGCAGGAAGCGGGCATCATCATGATGCTGTTGTCGCTGATCCTGTTCATTATTGGCTTCACCATGGGCGGCTTGAATTATGTGGTGACCGTGCTGCAGGCCCGCACGCGCGGAATGACGCTGATGCGGATGCCGCTGACGGTGTGGGGGATTTTCACGGCGACAGTCATGGCGCTGCTCGCCTTTCCTGCCTTGTTCGTCGCGTCAGTGATGATGCTCTTGGACCGGCTTCTCGGCACCAGTTTCTTCATGCCCACGCTTGTGGAAATGGGCCAGCAGATGAAGTACGGCGGCGGCAGCCCGCTGTTATTCCAGCATCTGTTCTGGTTCTTCGGTCATCCCGAGGTCTATATCGTTGCGCTGCCAGCGTTCGGCATTGTCTCCGACCTGATCAGTACGCATGCGAGAAAGAATATCTTCGGTTATCGCATGATGGTGTGGGCGATCGTCGGAATCGGCGCGCTGAGCTTTGTGGTCTGGGCGCACCATATGTATGTCAGCGGCATGAATCCGAAATTCGGGTTCTTCTTTGCAACGACGACGCTGATCATCGCCATCCCGACAGCCATCAAGGTCTATAACTGGGTTCTGACTCTGTGGCGCGGCGATATCCATCTGACGGTGCCGATGCTGTTCGCGCTCGGCTTTATCGTCACGTTCGTCAACGGCGGGCTGACTGGCCTGTTCCTTGGCAACGTCGTCGTGGATGTTCCGCTATCCGACACAATGTTCGTCGTCGCCCATTTTCATATGGTGATGGGCGTTGCGCCGATCATGGTTGTGTTTGGTGCGATCTATCATTGGTATCCGAAAGTCACTGGACGGATGCTCAACGATTGGATGGGCAAGTTCCACTTCTGGGTCACGTTCCTGGGAGCCTATGCAATTTTCTTCCCTATGCACTATCTCGGCCTGCTGGGTGTGCCGCGTCGCTATCATGACATCGGCGAGACGGCCTTCGTACCGGCATCGGCCCATGATCTAAATGCGTTCATGAGCGTGGCGGCCTTGATCGTCGGCTTCGCTCAACTTGTGTTCGTGTTCAACCTGTTCTGGAGCCTGCGCAAAGGAAAAGAGGCGGGCGGCAACCCGTGGAACGCCACCACGCTGGAGTGGCAAACACCGGAAACTCCGCCGGCACATGGCAATTGGGGCAAGGAACTCCCCGTCGTCTATCGCTGGGCTTATGATTACAGCGTGCCCGGAGCCGCCCGGGATTTCATACCGCAGAATGAACCGCCGTCCGCATTGACTGGGCAGGGAGTTCATTCATGACCGCGATCATCCTGTTCATGGCTGGACTGGCGGCCATTGCGGGATGGTGGCTCTCGCAGCAACGGCTGACAGCGAAACCCTGGCTCGAGGAAGGATCGCTTGGCGATTTTCCTGGTGGAGGCGCTTCGTTGCTGCCGCCGGCAAAAATCGGCTTGGGTGTGTTTCTCGCAGTCGTCGGCTCGCTGTTCGCGCTCTTCATCAGTGCGTACTCCATGCGTATGGAGCTGACCGACTGGCGCTCGCTGCCCGTGCCCCGGCTGTTGTGGTTCAACACCGGTGTTCTGATCGTCAGCAGCGCGGCGTTGCAATGGGCTCAGGCGGCAGCTCGACGGGATGACAGCGACAATGTGCTGATCGGCTTGCTTGCGGGAGGCATCTCGGCTGTCGTGTTCGTGATTGGTCAGCTGCTGGCCTGGCAGCAGCTCAACGCCGCCGGATATCTTCCGGCGGCCAATCCGGCCAACGCATTCTTCTATCTCATCACCGCCGTTCATGGGCTGCATGTACTCGGCGGCCTCGCGGTGCTGGGCAGAACCACCGCGAAGGCATGGCGTGGTGTCGAAGTTTCGCGGCTGCGCCTGAGCGTTGAACTGTGCACCATGTACTGGCACTTTCTGCTGCTGGTTTGGCTGATCCTGCTTGCGTTGCTGACGGGCTGGGCGGACGATTTTGCCGCCATTTGCCGCCAGCTGTTGACATAGGGAGAGGTGAGCGCAATGGCTGAAACTGCGCTGACAAACGCCGGACAACAAACCCGAGCGCGGCCTGCTGGGCTGCGAGGCATTGTCGCCGACTGGTCTTCGGATCAGCGCGCGTTCAAGGACGTCTCGTGGGGCAAGGCCATGATGTGGATCTTTCTCCTCAGCGACACCTTTATTTTCGGCTGCTTCCTGCTGTCGTATATGACGGCGCGCATATCGACGACGGTGCCTTGGCCGAACCCAAGTGAAGTGTTCGCCCTGGAGATCGCGGGACATCACATGCCGCTGATCCTGATTGCGATCATGACCTTTGTGCTGATCAGCAGCAGCGGAACCATGGCGATGGCGGTCAACTACGGCTATCGCCGGGATCGCCGCAAAACCGCGATACTGATGCTGCTGACCGCTGCGTTTGGTGCAATGTTCGTCGGCATGCAAGCTTTCGAGTGGACCAAGCTGATCACAGAAGGCGCCCGGCCGTGGGAAAACCCGTGGGGCGCGGCGCAATTCGGCGCGAGCTTCTTCATGATCACGGGTTTCCACGGCACCCATGTGACCATCGGCGTGATCTTCCTGATCATCATCGCGCGAAAGGTCTGGCGGGGGGACTTCGACACCGAGCGGCGCGGCTTCTTCACGAGCCGGAAGGGACAATACGAGATCGTCGAAATCACCGGACTGTACTGGCATTTCGTCGATCTGGTTTGGGTATTTATCTTTGCCTTCTTCTATCTTTGGTGAGGTGATGGCATGGCCGAAGTCACGATGAACGGAGTATCTCAGGCAGCGCATCCGACCACGTCGGCAACCTCGCATGCCGAGGGACAGCAACATCCGATCAAGCTGTATCTTGTCGTCTGGGGATGGCTGTTTATCCTCAGCGCCTGTTCGTATCTCGTCGATTACTTCGGCGTTCACGGATATCTGCGCTGGTCGCTGATCCTGCTGTTCATGGTTGCGAAGGCTGGTTTGATCGTTGCCGTCTTTATGCATATGGCCTGGGAGCGGCTGGCATTGAGTTACGCCATCCTGCTTCCGCCACTGGCGCTGTTGGTCTTCGTGGCCATCATGGTGCTTGAGTCGGATTACACGCTGCTGACCCGGATCGTGTTCTTCAAGTCAGGAGCGTAGAAGCGGGGGCCTCGTGCGCAGGGAGGACTGCCATGACCACCTATGTCATGCTTGCAAACTGGACGGACAAAGGCGTCCAAAGCGTGAAGGACTCGCCACGTCGTTTGGACGCGGCGAAGAAAGCTCTCAAGGATATGGACGGCGAGTTTAAGCTGTTTTTCCTGACCATGGGCGACTACGACATCGTCGCGATTTATGAAGCCCCGGACGATGCAGTCGCCGCGCGTTTCAACTTGCAGCTTGGAATGATGGGAAACATCCGGACGCGCACGTTGAAGGCGTTCCCTGAGGCTGCTTACCGGGAAATCATCACGTCGCTCGGCTGACCAGCCAACCGCGCTTGTTTTTGGATTCAGCTTCCCCCAGCCGTACTGTTGTCAGCCACGGAGTAGTCGTATGCGCATTTTCATTCTCGTCATCGGAGCAGTGCTTCTCTCGACCGTTTCTACCTCTGCTCAGGATGCAGCGGCAGGGGAGAAGGTTTTCGCTCAATGCAAGGCGTGCCACCAGGTCGGCGAGACTGCGAAGAACGCGGTCGGTCCTGTGCTCAACGGATTGTTCGGGCGGAAATCCGGGACAATCGAAGGGTTCAATTATTCACCTGCGAACAAGAATTCAGGCATCACCTGGGATGAAGCAACCTTCCGCGAGTACATCAAGGACCCTAAGGCCAAGATACCCGGGACCAAGATGATTTTTACGGGCTTGAAGAATCCACAGCAGGTTGACGATATCATCGCCTATCTCAAGCAGTTCAACTCCAACGGAAAGAAAGCAGAGATGGCCCCCGGCGGAGCAAAACTGGCGAAGGCTCAATGATCAATAAGCGTTGGTCGCGGTTCGCTGTCGTAGGGGGCTTGAGGTCAGCAGGCTGGACGTAGAACATCGCAAGCGCGTTATGGCCATGCCGCATAAAATGGACCTCGTTTCGCCTGCTCAACTCGAGCGCGACGCCGGTAGGCGCCGGGTGAGATGCCCTGATGCTTGCGAAAGAAGCGGCTGAAATAGCCCGGATCGCGAAAGCCGAGGCCGTATCCGATCTGTTCGACCGGTAGGTCGAGCTGATGCAGGCGGGTGCAGGCCTCGTGAATCAATCGTTCGTGTATGATGGCGCGCGGGCTGCGTGCCTTCTCGCGTTTGCAATGCGCATGCAGCTTGTCGTCTGTAACGCCGAGTGCTGCGGCATACCGTGCAATCGGCCAGCCGTCGCGATAGTGTAGCTCGACCATCTGAAGAAAATTGCCAACAAGACGCGGTCCGTCGCCGCGACGGGCGGCCTCGGCGATGGTTTCCTCCGGGCTCGCCGAGCGCCACAAATGCAGACACAGCAGCAGGATGTGGGATGAAACCATGGTCATGCTGCCGCGGGCCGGCGCGTGGAGTTCTCGCACCAGCGTCGCACAGGAGTCCGCGACGGCTTCGAATGCGCCCTCGATTTGCGATCCTCTGAGCATCACGAACCGGTCGATCGTGCGTTGCAGGTGAAGAGCTTCCGCGCTGCCTGCGACGATCCGCGTCAGGAAATCCTCGGAGATGGTGACGAGATGGCCGGTCGTGCCGGCCTGCACCTGGAGATGGGCGTCCACGCCGCCCGGCAGCCACAGCAGGGCGGGGGCTTCAAACGCGATCACCGTTCCGCGTAGCCTGGCAGTGCCGCCTCTGGTCTCGATCACAAGCAGATGCGCGCGCCGATCGATATCGTGGCGAATAACCCAGTCGCGTGGCGCCAGTCCGCCGGAGAAACCCTCCGCATGCAGGGCGGGACTCGCCGCCTCGGCAAAGCCGGCTGGGCCAAGAGTACTAAGCGTCGCGCCGTGCTGCATTGAGACAATCCGTCGCTTGAAAATCGATAAATGTGACGGAATAGTACAATCTTTCCCCGGAACCGTCTAATTTCATGTCGAGAACGCTTCATTAGTCTTCTCCCGTCGAACGCCATCAAGGCGACGGACGGAATATCTCTGGGAGGAGAACATGGTGTCACCAGTCACGCGCCTCGCGGCGGGGGTGCTTGCGATTGCCGGCGCTGCCGTTTTCGGAGCGAACGATGCCGCTCAGGCGCAAACGTCGGTCAAGATCGGCTACGCGATCTCGCGAAGCGGCCCGAATGCCGGGGGAGCCGCAGTCAGCACGATTCCGAACTACGACCTGTGGGTGAAGGAAGTGAATGCCGCCGGCGGGCTGAAGCTCGGCGACAAGCGCGTCCCCATCGAGATCGTGCAATACGACGATCGCTCGAGTGCGGAGGAAGCGGCGCGCGCACTGGAACGGTTGATCAGCCAGGACAAGGTGGACTTCATTCTGCCGCCTTGGGGCACGGGTCTGAATCTCGCGGTCGGGCCTATTCTCAACAAAGCGGGATATCCGCATCTCGCCGCGACCGCGGTGACCGATCGCGCACCCGAACTGGCAAAGCGCTGGCCCAACAGTTTCTGGCTGCTCGGCACCAGCGCGGATGCCTCCAAGACTCTGGTTGAGTTGCTGGTCAAGCTGCGAACCGAAGGCAAGATCGGAGACACGGTCGCGATGGCAAGCATCGCGGATGGTTTCGGCATCGATCTTTCGGCGGCGGCTCGCCCGGCTCTCACAGCAGCAAAATTCAAGCTCGTTTACGACAAGACTTATCCGATCGGCACGCAGGATCTCGGACCCATTGTCAATGAAGCGAAGGGGCTCAATCCCGATGTCTTTATCGCCTTCAGCTATCCACCGGATACGCTTGGGATTACCGAGCAGTCGCGCATTGCCGGCTTCAATCCCAAGGTCTTCTACACTGGCGTTGGCACGGCGTTTCCGCTGTTCCGGCAGAAGTTCGGCGCAAACGCCGAAGGCGTGATGGGCATTGGCGGCTGGAGCGGCGACAGCCCGGCGATCAAGGACTATCTCGCGCGACACAAAGCTGCATCCGCAAATGGGGCCGAGCCGGATCGCTGGGCCAGCGCGGTGACCTATGCCAGCCTCCAGATGCTGCAACAGGCCATCGAGCGCGTTGGCAAGATTGATCGTGCCGCGGTCATCACGGACTTGCAGACCGGCACGTTCGACACGGTGATCGGAAAAATCAAACTCGAGAACAATATGCCGACCAAATACTGGTGGGTCGGACAATGGCAGGGCGGCGAGTTCTACGGCGTGGGACCCGCAGCTAACGAAGGCGCGCGTAGCGCTGTCGTGCCAAAGCCGGCCTGGAAGGCGCAGTAATCATCCGATCCAGCCGGTCTGAACAAAGATGACAAACGCGGTCCTCACCGGACTCATGCTTGGCGGTATGTACGCGCTGATCGCCATGGGTCTGACGCTTCAGTATGGCGTGGCGCGGATCATGAACCTGTCCTACGGCGAGTTTCTCGTCGCTGCGGCCTTTGCGTCTTATTGGCTGTTTACGGGATGGGCTCTCAGTCCGTTGCTTGGACTGACGCTGGTCATCCCCATCAGCTTTGGTGTGAGCTACGCACTTTATCGTGTGCTGCTCACACCACTGGTGCGGCGCGCTCGTACGCGCGATGCGCTTGAGGTTGAAAGCATTCTGGCGACGTTCGGAATGATGTTCATCGTTCAGGGCATCATGCTGGCGATGTTCGGAGGCGCCTATTACAGCTATTCGTTTCTCGCGATCCCGGTCCAGCTGCTCGGCGAGAGCCTTGCGCTGAATCGGCTGACGGCGTTCGGTCTTGCGGTGGTGATCGGTCTTGCGCTGTATCTGGCGCTGACGCGCACCCGCATCGGGACGTCCATTCGCGCCGTCGCGGTCGATCCCGCAGCCGCCCAACTGGTCGCGATCAATGTCGCGCAAACATCCGCGCTTGCCTTTGCGCTTGGCGGTGCGCTGGTGGCCACCGCCGGCGTGTTGATCAGCATGTTCCTGACATTCAGCGCCAGTTCGGGCGTGGTGTTCACGATGAAGGCGCTGATCATCGTCGTGATGGGAGGCGTGGGCAATCTGCTGGGGTGCCTGGTTGCCGGCCTTCTTTTGGGTCTCAGCGAGGCGCTTGTCGCGACATTTGTCGATCCGGGGCTGACTCTCGCGGTCAACTTCGCGCTGTTCCTTACCGTGCTGCTGATCAAGCCGGCTGGCCTGTTCGGGAGGGCGCAGCGATGAGACCATCGAGGGTTGCGCTCGGCTTGGCGGCCATCGGCGGTCTTGTGGTGCTGGCCTTTCTCCCGCTTTTCGTGAATGCCTACTATTTGTCGCTGGCGATGAGCCTTCTCCAATTTACCGTTCTTGCAACGGCGTGGGGCATGTTCTCTGGCCCCACGCGCTACGTCTCGCTGGCAACCGCAGCCTTCTTTGGTGTTGGCGCCTATACGGTCGCGGTGCTGGGGGAAGTCCTGGCCTGGCCGCTGGTGCTCGGCATCGCGGCTGCGATCGGCGGATTGATGGCGGCGATCGTCGGCCTTTCGACGTTGAGGCTCAGCGGTGTTCACTTCGTAATCTTCACGTTTGGACTTGCCGAACTCGTGCGCCAGCTCGTCGTCTGGTACGAGGTCAACAAGACGCGCGTGCTTGGCCGCTATGTTTTCGTGGATATCACGCAGAGCGACATCTACTGGCAGCTTCTTGTCCTTGCGATTGCGGTGTTCGCCATCGGCTGGATCATAGCGCGCTCGCGGCTCGGCTTCGCTCTTCGCATCATCGGTGAGGACGAAACCGTCGCGCAGCATTGCGGAATCAATGTCACCATCGCCAAGGTCGCGTTGTTCACGATCAGCGCCACGGTTATGACCTTGGTTGGTGCGATCATGTCGCCGCGCTGGACGTATATCGAGCCGTCGATTGCCTTCAACGCGACGATCTCTTTTCAAGTCGTGATCATGGCGTTGCTGGGCGGTGCGCACCGGCTCTGGGGACCGGTCCTCGGCGCAGTGCCGCTGACATTGCTGTTCGAGTTCTTGTCGGCGCGATTTCCGAGCACCTCAACTCTCGTGATGGGCGTCGTCTTTCTGCTGATCGTGTATGCGCTGCCGTCCGGGGTGGCTGGTTTGTGGGATCGCGTTGCCGCGCGTCCGCTGTGGCGTCTGACTAAAAAGGCGGAGGCATGATGCAGACCGCTGCGCAATCGCCCGTCCTCGAAGTTTCAGCCTTGACCCGCGCTTTCGGCGGTCTGGTCGCGGTCAATGCGATTGATCTGACCGTGCAACGCGGTGAGATCGTCGGACTGCTCGGTCCGAACGGCTCTGGAAAAACGACGGCGCTCAATCTGATGTCAGGTTTGCTGCGCCCGGATTCGGGGACGATCCGTTTTTCCGGAACAGACATTGCAGGGCTGCCGGCGTATCGCATCGCGCGTCTCGGTCTGGCCCGCACGTTTCAGCTTGTCCGTGTGCTCGGCGGCATGACCTGTACCGAAAACGTCCGGGCAGGGCTGGCATTTCATCGCTCACCGCTTGCGTCCGGCGAAATGAATGCTGCCGCAGCCAAATTTCTGGAACGCGTCGGGCTGGGAGGGCAGGGCGAGCGGCCCGCGTCGGAACTCACCTACATCGATCAGAAGCGGCTTGAACTGGCGCGTGCGCTGGCACTGAAGCCGCAACTTTTGCTGCTTGATGAGTGGCTCGCAGGCCTTAACCCGTCGGAGTTGCTGATAGGAATCGAGCTGATCCGTTCGCTGAAGGACGACGGGCTCTCGATCTTGCTCGTTGAACATGTGATGGACGCGATCCGTTCGCTTTGCGATCGCTGCGTGGTCATGAACAGCGGCCGCAAGATCGCTGAAGATGAACCTGGTCGGGTTCTGACCGATCCCGTTGTTATCGAGGCCTATCTCGGGGTGGCGGCCGATGCTTGAGGTCTCAAATGTCAGCGTTGCCTATGGTCAACATCGCGCGCTCACCGAAGCCTCGCTGAATGTTGGCGACGGAGAAATCGTCGTCATTCTTGGTGCGAACGGCGCCGGCAAGACCTCGCTGATGAAGGCTATCGCGGGTATTATCCCATGCCTTCCCGGCAAGAGCGTCAGACTTTCCAGCCGCGATCTTTCCAGCATTCCCGCACACGAGATCGTGGAGGCGGGCCTCGCATCGGTCCCGGAAGGACGGGGCATTTTCGGCGAACTGACCGTCGCTGAAAATCTGCTGCTCGGCGCCAATCCGAAGCGCGCGCGCGATGGCGAGGCGGCGCGCCGCAAGCAGGTGTTGTCGCTGTTTCCGCGTCTCGGGGAACGGCTGACACAGACTGTTCGCACCATGAGCGGAGGCGAGCAGCAGATGGTCGCGATCGGCCGCGCGCTGATGTCGAACCCGGACATCCTGCTGCTTGATGAACCTTCGCTCGGCCTGTCGCCTTTGATGGTTCGTGAACTGTTTGCCTCGCTCAGGCAGGTGCGCGAAGCCGGTGTTGGCCTGCTGCTGGTCGAGCAGAACGCGCAGGAAAGCCTTGCGCTCGCCGACCGCGGCTATCTCATCGAGAACGGAAAGATCGTCGGCAGCGGCACGGCGTCGGCGCTGAAGTCCGATCCAGCGGTGCGGCGCGCTTATCTTGGCGGTCTTCCAAGCAGCACGGCATGACCCGGAACGCCTCAAGGAACCACAGAGGGAAGCTGAGATGAATCAGATTAATCTGTTGCTCGAGAACCGGGATGTTCAGGCGGTCGACGGTGTGACCTTCGATAGGCTCAATCCGATAACAGGAGATGTGGCCACGCGCGCTGCCGCGGCGAAGATCGCGGACGTCCGGCGGGCAGCCGACGCCGCTGCTGCGGCGTTTCCGTCGTGGTCAGCAACTGGACCAAGCCAGCGCCGCACGATCCTGCTGAAGGCGGCGGACGTGCTGGCGAGCAAGGCTCCCCAGTTCATTGAGCTTATGGCTGCGGAAACCGGCGCGACCGCCGGCTGGGCAGGGTTCAATGTCAATCTTGCCGCAGGCATGTTGCGCGAGGCGGCGTCGATGACGACGCAGATTTCCGGCGAGGTGATCCCTTCCGATAAACCCGGATGCATCGCAATGGCGATCCGCCAGCCTGCCGGTGTGGTGCTCAGCATTGCGCCCTGGAACGCGCCGGTTATCCTCGGCGTGCGCGCGGTCGCGCTGCCCCTGGCCTGTGGAAATACGGTTGTTCTCAAGGCGTCGGAGATCTGCCCAGGCACGCACCGGCTTATTGCCGAATGTTTGCGCGAGGCAGGCCTGCCGCCGGGTGTCCTGAATGTTATCACGAATGCGCCGGAAGACGCGCCCGCTCTCATTGATGCGCTGATCTCCCATCCGGCCGTGCGACGCATCAACTTCACCGGCTCGACCCGCGTAGGGCACATCATCGCCCAGACCGCCGCGAAATATCTCAAGCCAGTTTTGCTCGAACTTGGCGGCAAGGCGCCGCTTCTTGTGCTGGATGATGCCGACATCGACGCGGCCGTTGCGGCCGCCGCGTTCGGTGCCTTCATGAATCAGGGACAGATCTGCATGTCGACTGAACGAATTGTCATCGATACGAAAGTCGCTGACGCGTTTGTCGCAAAGCTCGCCGCCAAGGCAGGGACGCTCGTGGCCGGCGATCCGCGCACGGGAAATATGCCGCTCGGATCGCTGATCGGCATTGAAGCCGCAAGCCGGATTCAGGGCTTGATCAAGGATGCGGTCGGGAAAGGCGCGCGGGTCGTTGCGGGCGGGAAGGTCGATGGCACGCTGATGTCAGCGACGGTGATCGATCATGTCACCTCG
>JAUSAX010000050.1 GCA_030652315.1 Afipia sp.
AACCGTCGCTGCGAACGCCGCCTGCAATCCCAACCCACCCGCGAGCGGCGACACCGCGACCTGCACCGGCACCACAACCAATCAGGGACCAGACCCCGGCATCGGCTACGGCGACCCGGCACTGACCAATCTTCACGTCACGGTCGCGCCCGGCGCCAGCGTCACCGGCACGATCATCGGCATCGCCTTCCTCGACGGCACAGTGATCAGTTCGGGCGCTATCGCGGGCAGCAGAGGCATCTTTGCCAGTGGCACCGCCAATGTGACCAATCACGCCGCCGGCACCATCACCGGCGGCGACTTCGGAATCAGTGCCAACATTGCCAACGTGACCAATTCCGGCAGCATCACTGGAAACCTCGACGCCATCTCGGCTGCCGTCAACGCCTTCGTAACAAACTCCGGCACCATTACCGGCACCAACGGAAACGGCATCGAGGCCACCACTGGCGCCGCGACCGTCACGAATACCGGCACCATCACCGGTGCTGGCGAAGGCGTTTACGCCGACACTATCGCCACCGTAACCAATTCCGGAAGCATTACCGGAACAACCGGAAACGGCGTCAACGCCGCGAACACCGCTTTCGTCACCAATTCCGGCACCATCACGGGTGGCGAACGAGGGGTTTACGCCGACACTGCGAACGTCATCAATTCCGGCAGCATCACAGGAATCTTTGATGGCGTCCTTGCACTCTCGACCGCCAACGTCATCAACACGGGCACCATCGCAGGCACCGATTTTAGAGGCGTCTTCAGTTACGGCAGCGCCACCGTGTGGAATTCCGGCGCGATCAGCGGCACTAGCGGCATAACCGCGTGGAGCGGAGATGCTACCGTGACCAATTCCGGTACCATCACAGCAACGACTTTCACTGCCATTCACGCAAGCGGCATCACCAGCCTAACCAATTCCGGCGTAATCACCAGCGGCGGCGTTGCTGTTTCCGGTGACAGCGGCCTGGTTGCGACCAATTCCGGCAGCATCAGCGGCGGCACCTGGGGGGTCACCAGTCTGACAGATCTCACCCTGACCAATACCGGCATCATCACGGGAGGCGGCGCCGTCGGCGTTGCAAGCGGCAGCACCGCTACCGTCAACAATTCCGGGACCATCAGCGGCGCCACCAGTGGCGTTGGCAGCGACGCCATCGCCACGGTGATCAATTCCGGCACCATCACCGGACAAAGCCGGCAAGGCATCTTCGGTGGCAGCGTCGCCACCGTGACCAATTCCGGCACCATCACGGGAGGCAGGAACGGTGTCGCGTCCAACGGCACCGCCACCGTCGCCAATTCTGGCACCATCACGGGCGTTCTCAGCGGAATCTGGACCTACGGCACCGGCGTCGTGACCACATCCGGCTTCATCAGCGGCGGCAACGGCACGGCGATCCAGTTCAACGCCAATGGCACCGCCGCCTCCGACACCCTCAACATCCTGCCCGGCGCACGCTTCGGCGGACGAGTCGATTTCGGCGGCGGCGCCGACAGGGTGAATTTCGGTCCGGGCAACTGGGTGCTCGACACCGCGCAGTACGACGCCGCGCTCTCCACCGTCACGACGCCGGGCACGCCCTATTTCATCACCCCGAACCAGATCATCGTCGCAGACACTTCCAGCTTCCGCATGATGAAACGCGCCATCATGGACATCACCGGATGGATCTCGTCGGTGCTGCCGGACAGTCCGGTGTTCGACACATCCGCCATGAGCGGCGCCAATGCCTATGCCGCCATCGACGCGCCCGCGCCGCGCTTCGACAACGCCTTTGCGAACTTCCCCTCCGCGTTGCCCTATGCGCAGACGCCAGCGTTCACAGGCGGCACCGTCAACGACGCACATGGCAACGCGTTCTGGGCCAAGGGCTTCGGCGGACGCCGCAACCAGGGCGCCGATGACGGCGTCATCGCCGGCATCACCACCGGCGCGGGCGTCGCCATCGGCTTCGACGCCGACATCACCGCCAACACGCGGCTCGGCGCGTTTGCCGGCGGCAGCGACAACGACACGCGGTTCGATCTCAATGCCGGCAGCATCGGCATCGACGCCATGTTCGGCGGGCTCTACAGCCGCAGCACCTTCGGCTCAGGTTTCCTCGATCTGGCGGTGATCGGCGGCACGCTCGACAACGAGTCAAAGCGCAATATCGTCGGCGTCACGCCGCAGACCGCGAGCGCGCGCTATGACGGCTGGTTCCTCACCCCGCTGCTTACGCTCGGCCATCGCTTCGCGCTGCCCTACAATGTCACGCTGACGCCGGCCGTAAAGGTTCGCTATGTCGCGGCGCATTTCGACGGCTATGCGGAGAGCGGATCGAACGTCAATCTCACCGTAGGCGCCCAGAATTTCCGTGGCGTGGAGGAGCGCGCCGAAGTCACACTCGCGGGCGTGCAGCATTGGAACGGCAACCGGATCACGTTCCGCGCCCATGGCGGCGTGCTGGCGCGTCAGTACGCCGGCGACCAGACGGTCAATGTCGCTTTCATTGGAAGCAACGTCCTCGCCGCGATCGGAGAGCGCGACGCCTACGGTCTTTACGCCGGCGGCGGCTTTGCATGGCAGACCGGCAACGTCGCGCTGTTCGCATCAGGTGAAGTCACCGGCATGAACGACAACAGCACAATCGTCGCCGGCAAGGGTGGCGTGCGCGTGGTGTGGTGACGCGCCAATGCGCATTGAGGGTATTTTTGGGGAAGTCGGAATGCGCAGTTTGGGACGCGTCACGGTCGTGGCGCTGGTGGGGTTGGTGTTTTTCGCCGGCGGGACAGCGATTGCTTCTCCGGGATGCACCGCTTTGCAAGGATCTTCATCGCTGGCTCAAGGAACCGTAGGACAAATCGGCGGGAGCGGTTTTGAAGCGGGCGACACCATAAAGCTCACCTTTACGAAGGACCCCGGCGATGCGGACCCTGCGGACTACGGGTTGGTGCGGATGGGCGCGGCTGGCTTCCAACTGCTTAGGCCGTTGCAGGCAGCCAATTTCACTTATGTCGTCCCGGAGGATACTCCCGACCTCATCGGCTTGCGGTTATCGGTAGGGTCCGATACGGCGATCGCAGTCTGGAGTTGCACGCCGGCGCCGAAGGGCAACCGGATCGAGCAAATTCGCAGGACCTTTTCGAGGCTTGCCGCCGAGACGTCATCCAACGCGATGGGCGACAGCGTTGGCGGGGCGATCACCGATGCGCTCAGTAGCGGCGGTACAACGCAATTCGGCGGCAACCGGATTTCGACCAGCTTTGCCGCGCTGAACAACGCGCGAGCATCCGATACAAAGAAAGACGATGAGCGCGCCGCGTTCGCGGCTCTGGGCTACGACAAGGCGATGGTGACCAAGGCCATGCCGCGCGGCGCGGCCCCGGCGCCGTCACTCTGGCATGCCTGGATCGATGGCCGTTTCACGGGATTGCAGGATCGCGATCACCGCACAGCGTCTTTCGACGGGCACCACACCCATCTCACGGGCGGCCTCAGCTATCGCTTCAGCGGCACGTTCGTCGCGGGGCTCGTCGCGGGTTACGAGGACTTCAAGTACGACGTGTCCGGCGACAGCCTGTTCCTCAAGGGCAGCGGCCGGCACGGCGGCGGCTATTTCGGCTGGAAGTTCTGGGATCGCCTGCGGCTCGACGGCATGCTCACCTATGGCCGCATCGACTACGGCGCGCAGGACAATTTGATCACGGCGGGTTTCGGCGCAGACCGGATCACCGGCATGGCGCGGCTGTCCGGGCGCTATGGCATGGGCACCTATTATCTTGAGCCATCCGCGCGCGTGACATTGGCGCACGAAAGACAGGCCGCCTTTAACGACAGCGCCGGCATTCAGCACCCGACCTACGATTTCACCGTGGGCCGCGCCAGCTTCGGCGGCGAAGCAGGCGTGCCGATCCTATGGAACGACACGGTCGTTACGCCGACACTCGGATTGTTCGGCGATTATCGCTTTGGCGTTGAAACGGTTTCGACGATCGCCGTCGTGCCGACGCTTGCTGATGGATGGTCCGCCCGCGTGACCGGAGGCCTGTCATGGCAGACCGTCCGGGGCGTCACGGCGTCTCTCGGCGGTGAGTATGGCGGCCTGGCCGGCGATGTGCGGTACTGGCGCGCACGGACAAGCCTCGGCGTCAAATTCTGACGCATTGATAGTGAACCGGTTTCGACGGGCAGACCGGCAACGTCGCGCTGTTGGCGTCCAGTGAGGTCACCGGCAAGAACGACAACAGCACAATCGTCGCCGGCAAGGGCGGCGTGCGCGTGGTGTGGTAGGCGCGGCGCTTCATAGGAGTAGCGCCCGCGCGAACGCGGGCGCTACTTTCGAAGACAGCATTTTGTCGCCGTCAAGCGCACTGTCGCATTTCGGATTCGAAGATTTACTGTTTCTGAAGCTTCGTGATTGTCTTGATCCCACCCGTTTCCTTGGTGGAATAAGTGACCTTGTCACCAACATGCACGCTATCTAACGACGAGCGGTCTGGCGCTTTCAACTCTTCCGCAGCGCCGCCGGTGTTCGCTCCGACGGTACCACTTTGCTCCTGTTGAATCGCGATCGTACCGTTGATCCGGTCAATCTTGGTAATCATTCCCGTAAGGGGTTGTTGGGCCAAAGCCGCCGAGCTGATGATGGTGAGGACCGCAGTTCCAGCCAAAATAATTTTGTCGATTTTCATGGCAGTCTCCGGTTTTGGGGTATGCCCGACAAGCTGCGGTGGCCCGATTGGTTCCTCCGGAGGACGCGATACAAATGGTCGCTGTGAGTCACTGGTGGATTCGCGCTCACTTTCGACCACGCGTTCGAACGCGAACCCCGCGCCTCAAAGAGCCAGCCGTCTTCGAGGCGCATCCGTTCGTCCCGCGCCCGAGCGGGCGCGTGGCGGGACAAGGTTGATTTTGGGAAGCCAACGACTCCGCGTTGGCAAAGCCGATGAGAGCCGGTTCAGCAGTCAGTTCTGATTTCTGCTCGCATTCAGGCCGGCTCGGTTGAAGGCATCCAACCTTTGAGCGCCGTTCACATAGACATCCTTGCGGGTCACTTCACCGGCCGGATTCACAGTGACGACATCGAGCATCTCGATCCTGGCCGTGAACGGCTTACCGGCTGTATCGACCAGGTCCATGATCGCGGCCCATTCCATGATCCAATAATCAATGCCGAAGAACATCCGCCCTTCTTCGAAACCAAACGGAGCCCTGGCGAATAATTCGACACAATATCGCCGAAGCGGCTCGCGCCCGTTGATCGGCTCCGCTCCGTCGTGCACCCAGAAGATGCTGTCTTCAGAGTGAAGCGATGCTATCAAATCCGGATTCCGCGTCTTCCACCCGACATGGTAACGGGCAAACAACGCCTGCGTATCAGGGCTCTTTTCAGCCAGTTGCGCTCTCGACATTCCATCCTCCCATTGCATTTTATTATGGAGGATCATTTACCGACTTGAAGTCGGTAAGTCAAGAGATTGAAAAATTCGTGTCCACGGCCGCGCGGGGATTCCTTACGAGTCCTTTTGAAGGCCGTACAGCATGCTCCTCAAGGTCGCGCAGTAAACGCGAGCAACCGCGACGGGTTTTTCGGAAGCGCCGGTTGCCAACGCCGCCTCCATGACTGCGCCGGCAACGAGACGGGCCGCGGACTCAATCTGCTTGCGGGACGCTTTCGGCCCCATAATCGCCACGAGGCCGCTGTGGATCGATGCAAAGAAATGACGATCGTCGATCTCCCGCCACCGCTGCAAGCCCAGCACAACCGGCCCATCGATCAGAATCAGCCGGCGCAATCCGGGTTCGCTGGCCGCTTTCAGGTATCCGAGAAGATTCATCGCGATGGTTTCGGGCGTGCGCTTGCCTGTGTTGGCTGCAAGGCGTGAATTGAGCTGGCTCGCCAGTTCCGCCTGCACGCGATCGAGCACCATCTCGAAAATAGACTGCTTGGACGAGAAGTGGTGATAAACGCCGCCCTTCGCGATACCGGCTGCAACGGCGATATCATCGATGCTCACGGCTTCGAATCCCCGAGCCATAAAGAGCTTTCGGGCCGCGCTCACGATTCCATCGATTGTCGCCGCTGATCGTTCCGACTGCCGAGCCATCGCTTCCCAAATCCAAGACTATTCACGCCGATACGAGTCTTCGGCAGGACAACGTCTTACTTTGTCTGGCGCGAAAACTCACTATCCCTTTGCAACAACGTCTGCATGGACGGAGCGCTGCTCAACGGCGCATTCCTACCGCCGCTAAATTTTCGATACTCGCCTCATGGAGGAAACTCGCGCATGAGCCCGGCGGTTTGGTCTGGACAGGATTGCGCGGTCTTTTCGACAATCAACGGGATGAATGGGGGCACCAACTCCCGAAAATTTTTCATCGCCCTGCTCTTTCTTGCGGCAAGAATGCCGTCCGGGCCGCTGAGACGATCAAGTCGTGCGCAAAGCCAGCCTGGGTGACTGCCCTCCATCAGCTTCAGAAAGCGGCCAACATTCGGGGATTTGCGGCCCCAATCAGCTGCCAATGCCAGAAACAACGTGTCGGCGAGTTCATCGCGAACCCTTGAATCCTTCTCCATCGCGTCAAGTACGACGCCGGAATTCACGAAAGCAATCGGGACAGGGTTAAGGCGTTTAGAAATGCCAACGAGGGCCCCCGGCCGATTGTTCGCCAGCAAGGCAAGCAGGGAGCCCTCCAAGCTCTCGCGCCGGGCGAGCTTAACAACCAGGTCCGCCAGCGCCTGATCGGTGTTAGCAGAGGCAAGCAATGCCTCACGTAGACCGGGCAAGTAATATTCGACCGACGCGCTCGACAATATCTCAAGGGCTTGCGCGGGTGTGGGAGGAGGTAAGTCCGGCCTTTTGGGAGGCGCGTAAGGACGATCGGGTGGCCCGAACACGTCATCGAAAAACCACTTGGAACTGGAGGCCCGCGTTTTTTCGTCACCCCCCCACGTGAACCAACGCCAAAACCCGCAACCTGTATCGCCGGGCGGCATGATCCAGATGACGTTGTCCGGTCTCTCCCAACAGCCAATCATTGGCGGCAAGCCAAGCAGGCCGGGGGCCTTATATTCGTACGTCGAGGCAAGAACTGTGACGCCCGCTGCATTTCTGGCTTGCACTTCGATTCCAGCGAACTGAATAACAGGGCCCGGTGGCCTCTTCACTAAATAGGTTGGTGTGAAGGCGCGTGCGCGCTCGGACGCAACGACAATCGTCGCCTCTCTGATCAGAAAAATTCCTTGCGAAGGAAGATCGGCCGGTTCGACCAGAGGACAATAGCCTGTTTTCAGTAAGTCGCTTTGATAGTCAGTCACTTTCTGACGTTCATACGGACATGCACCCGGAATACTCCAACCCACGCGATACCGTACCGGATGAACTCTTTCCTCTCTGCGCAGGCCACTAGCTCCGACAAAGATGACTTCGTCCACCGCTCCCGAGATCAGCATTTCGTGGCATTTTGCCGAGCATGGAATGTCCACCAGCACAAGTTGACGCGGAAGAGGGATTTTCTGCGCAACGACTGGTTGATTTGAAAGGCTGTATGAAAAGAGAATACGCGGGAGCGCGACCGCCGTATCGATGGCGTAAAGAGCAACAAGCGTCGCGAGAACCCAATATCGGTATCGCGCCCAAAGCCCTGTCCGCGGCAGCCACAAAGCCAGACACGTCAAGCATATCAGGGCGAGAAGTGTCGCCCAGACAGGGTTGAAAATGTACAGCATCGCGGAGACCGAAAACATAATGGTCCTGATGTACCAAAAAGCCACTTCGATAATCTGCTAGATCAATTGACCGATGCTGAATTGATCTGCCCAAACTTAGCTATCTGATTCACAAGTTGAAAAGCATCGAGGCGCTGCGGGTGTAATTTTCCCCGCCGCCGCTAAATGCCCGCAGAATCAATTGAGTGCATAACGCGGCCGCTCGTTCCCCTCCCGCTCTGTATTCGCTGGCGATCCCCGGCTAAGATGGATGCCCTTTTGTTGAAATCAGACTTGCAAGGCTGTCCCTTTGATCCGTCTTTATGTTCGTGTTCTTGAACTGCTCGGCAAGGAAGCCAGGCTCGGCTGGTTCCTCGCTGTTGCCAACCTGCTGCTTGCGGTGGCGCAGTTTGCCGAACCGGTCCTGTTCGGCCGCATCATCGACGTGCTGTCGGGAAAGCCGAGCACGGACACCATTTTCGGCACCATCACCTCGCCGTGGGCTCTGCTCGGCGCGTGGGTCGCATTCGGACTGTTCACGATCATCTGCGGCGCCTTCGTCGCCCTGCATGCGGATCGCCTCGCGCATCGCCAGCGTCAGGCCGTGCTCACCGACTACTTCGAACACATCATGCAGTTGCCGCTCACCTTCCACACCGGCACGCATTCCGGACGCCTGATGAAGGTGATGCTGCAAGGCACGGATGCACTGTGGCGGGTCTGGCTGAGTTTCTTCCGCGAACATTTCGCGTCGATCGTATCCCTCGTCGTGCTGCTGCCGCTGTCGCTGTACATCAACTGGCGGCTCGCGGGGCTGCTGTTCATCCTGTGTATTATCTTCACGGTCCTGACCACGCTGGTGGTGCGCAAGACCTACGGCCTGCAGATGGAGGTCGAGGAGCACTACGGCGATCTCGCGGCGCGTGCATCCGACGCGCTCGGCAACGTCGCGCTGGTGCAGAGCTTCGTCCGCGTCGATGCCGAGGTGCAGGGGCTGCGCGGCGTTGCCGGCAAGTTGCTGTCGGCGCAGCTGCCGGTGCTGTCGTGGTGGGCGCTCGTGGCGGTCATGACCCGCGCTTCCACCACCATCACGATTCTGGCGATCTTCGTGGTCGGCATCATCCTCAACAGCCAGGGACAGGCCAGCGTCGGCGAGATCGTGATGTTCGTCTCCTTCGCCACCATGCTGATCCAGAAGCTCGAACAGGTCGTGAGCTTCATCAACAGCGTCTTCATGGAAGCGCCGCGGCTGCGGGAGTTCTTCGACGTGCTCGATGCGGTGCCCGCAGTGCGCGACCGGCCGGACGCGATCGATCCCGGCCGCCTGCAGGGGCTTGTGGAATTTCAGGACGTCTCGTTCTCCTATGACGGCAAGCGGCCCGCCGTCGAGGACGTCTCGTTCACCGCGCTGCCGGGACAGACCATCGCGCTGGTCGGAGAGACCGGTGCGGGCAAATCGACTGCCATCGCGCTGCTGCATCGCGCGTTCGATCCGCAGTCCGGCTTCATCAAGATCGACGGCATGGATGTGCGCGGCATGACGCTGACGGCGCTGCGCCGGAACATCGGCGTGGTGTTTCAGGAAGCGTTGCTGTTCAACCGCTCCATTGCCGAGAACCTGCGGGTCGGCAAGCCCGACGCCACCGACGAGGAATTGCGCGCGGCCGCCGAGGGCGCACAGGCGCTTGACTTCATCGAGCGCAGCGATCTGAAATTCGACACCAATGCCGGCGAGCGCGGACGCATGCTGTCCGGCGGCGAGCGCCAGCGCCTGTCGATCGCGCGCGCGCTGCTGAAAAACCCGCCAATCCTGATCCTCGATGAGGCGACCAGCGCGCTTGATGCGGTCACCGAAGCCAAGGTCAACGCCGCTCTCGATACTGTGATGAAAGGCCGGACCACCTTCGTGATCGCCCATCGCCTCTCGACCATCCGCAACGCGACGCGGATTCTGGTTTTCAGCAACGGCAAGGTGATCGAAAGCGGAACGTTCGATGAACTCGTCGCAAGCGGCGGCTATTTTGCCAAGCTCGCGAAAGCGCAATTCATGGTTCAGGACGAGGCCCGCGCCCATTCGCCCGCGCTGACGGCGGCCACGGCCTCAAAGGCATAACCTGATAAGGAACCAGACTCTTCAAGAAGTGTGGGCATCGTCGAATTTTGGCCCATTTCATGCTTGATTGAACCTCAAAGCCCCTGTTCGGAACCGCTCGCTCCGGTATAAGTATCGAGCTTGGTGACACATCTGATTTGACCATCCGGATTGCTTTTCGAACCCGCATGCAACACGCCGAGGAGACTATGGTTTCATTCGCCGCTGGCGTGCTCTCAACCATCGGAATCCGGTAGTGATGCTGGTTCCTGCCCCGTTCCGGCTTGCGTCGCTGCGCCCGTTTGTGCTTGTGGCGGCGATGCTCATTGCAGCGATCGTGGCAACGATCGCGCCGCGCACGGCGCAGGCCGAAGCTCTGCTGGTGATCGAAGCCGACACCGGCAAGGTGCTTCAGGCTGAGAACGCGACCTATCCCTGGTATCCCGCGTCCGTCACCAAGATCATGACGGCTTACGTCACGCTGAAGGCGGTGAAGGAAGGCCGCATCACGCTCGACACGCTGTTCACGGTATCGCCGACGGCGGCCGCGCAGCAGCCTTCGAAGATGGGCTTCCGGCCGGGCACCCAGGTCACCGTCGACAACGCGCTGAAGATGATGATGGTGAAATCGGCCAACGACAT
>JAUSAX010000061.1 GCA_030652315.1 Afipia sp.
CTGGGGTCACCGTCCGGGCCAACTACGTGGCTCTGCCGTTCGCGGCTGGACGCGGCGAGGATGAAGGCGGCGAAAGCCGGCCGGATCAGGACGTGAAAGCGTCCGTCCTCACCCGGAAGTACGGTCCCCTCGCCCAAAATCCCGCAATGGAGCGCCGCAAGGCGATGCGCTTCCGGAGGTTCATCGTGTCGCAAGCGGTGCCGGAAGCGAAACGATACCAAGGTGCGCCTCGCGGCGCTCCATGCCCCTCGTTGTTACGAGAGGCGAAACTCAAAGCTCACCTCGCGCGTGGCGCGAGAGCAATCACGCGTGGCTGAATGAAGTGGCTGTTTGAAAATCGAATCTGGAAAGTCGAGATGACGCACGCTGGCGCAATCTCCGAAGTCGTCATCACCGGGCTTGACCCGGTGATCCATCACCTTCTCAAAAAGATGGATGGCCGGGTCAAGCCCGGCCATGACGAGATAAAAGCGATGCGCACGCCACACATTCAATGTCGTCCCCGCGCAGGCGGGGACCCATAACCACCGAACGTCATGGTAATGGCCAGAAAATCGCTCCAGCATCTCCCTCAAATCGAAAACTCAGGGAGCATGGGTCCCGGCCTTCGCCGGGACGACCGGAGAGAGATTGCGATACTGCAACACTCACAATCGTCATCACCGGGCATAGCCGTCTGAAGGACGGCGTCGCTTCGCTCGCCTATGACCCGGTGATCCACGTCTTCACTTCCGTCATTGCGAGCGAAGCGAAGCAATCCAGACCGGAACCGCATCAAGCGAAGACTGGATTACTTCGTCGCGAGTGCTCCTCGCAATGACAATGAATGCCTCTCCAAAACGTGGATGGCCGCGTCATGGCGAGCGGAAGCGACGCCGTTCTTCGAACGGCTAAGCCCGGCCATGACGAACAGAGAGATCACGCTTGCCCCTCACTCGAAATCGCTGCGCGGATTGGTCGGATGCTCGGTGCGCCATTTTTCCATCAGCGCTTCAAGCTCCGCGTCGTTGGCGTCCGGCAGGACGATGCGCGTGGTCGCGAACAGGTCGCCCGCGCCATCGGCCCCCGAAACGCCCTTGATCGGCATCCCCTTGCCCTTGAGACGAAACGTGCGGCCCGATGATGTGTTCTTCGGGATCGACAACTGCACTGCGCCGTCGAGCGTCGGCACGCGTACTTTGGCGCCGAGCACCGCTTCATACAGTGTGATCGGCAGTTCGAGCCGCAGATCGTTGCCGTCGACCTTGAAGTAGGGATGCGGCGCGATGTTCACGGTGATCAGCACATCGCCGGGACGGTGACCGGGCGCGGTCTCGCCCTGCCCCTTGAGACGGATCTGCTGGCCGGCCGTGACGCCCGCCGGAATCTTGACGTTGAGTTCCTTGCCGGTCGGCAGCCGCACGCGCCGCGTCGCACCCTGCACCGCTTCCTCGAGCGCAACGCTCATGGTGACGTTGAGATCGAGATCGGCCGCGAACGGCGCGTCGTATTCGAACGTGCCCGCGCCGCCGCGCGGACCACCGGGACCGCCAGCACCCATGCCAGCGCCGGCTTGACCGCCGAACATGCTCTTGAGAATGTCTTCGAATGCACCACCGCTGGCATAGCCGCCTGCGCCCGGTCCGCCGGGATTGCCACCGGTGCGGAAGGAATATTCGAAGCCGCCCGGCGCCGCGCGGCGTCCGCCGCCGCCTCCGGGGAAGCCGCTTTCAAAACCCTGAAACTTCGGTTTGCCCTCGGCGTCGATCTCGCCGCGATCGAACTGCTTGCGCTTGTCCTCGTCGCCGAGGATTTCATTCGCAGTGTTCAATTCGGCAAAACGGTCGGCCGCTTTCGGGTCGCCCTTGTTGGCATCGGGATGGTGCTTCTTGGCGAGCTTGCGATAAGCGCTCTTGATCGCCGCAGCGCTGGCACCCCGCTGCACCCCCAGGACCTCATAGGGGTCGCGCATCCGTCATGTCTCCTTGCAGGAATTCAGGTGAGGACCGAGTGGCCCTTTGCCCTGATGTGGGGTTTTCGTGACAATCCTGCAACGGGTTTCACCGGTTGCGGTGTGAAAACTGCGGTAGGCGCGGCGGTTCTGGCCGTGCGTTCAAATCTGCTAACTGCGCTTCCAGGGCTTCAAGTTGCGAATTTCCCAAGATCCTTTGGGCTGCTGACAGGCTTCGCCCTGCAGCCAGCCTTCATTGGTGCCGCGCACGTAGCTCGCCAGGAAATCCCGACAGGTCCGGCCCTCGGAGGTATAGGTCGAGGCCAGCGGCGTGACCGAGCCGCGCGCGCCGGTTTCGGGATTTTCCCAAGGCTGGCTGACGTCCTTCTGGCCCCGGGTCAGCACGTCGGAGGCGGCGTTGCGGGCCAGGGCGAGATCGGCGTCGGTGAGATTGGTGTCGTCGTGAGACCGCAGGATCGGGCCGATGGAGCCGGTGACGTCCGAGGCGTCATCCTTCTTAGGCTCCTTGCTGAACATGGTGCCCATGCTGCAACCGCTGGCCGAACAACCCACGGCCACCAGCGATGCCGCCGCGATCAACCGCCCGATCGACGATAGGCCACGGCCCTCGCGTACCCTATATAGGGAACGCTCGATGACAGGCTTGGCACGAAGGGGCGCCAGGATACGCAATCGGATACTCCAGACATGAACAGTCCAAACACCATCAAAACCCCAGCCGAGTTAATTTCCGGTGATTTCACCGCCGCCGACGAGCCTTTTGGGCTTTTTGCCGTGTGGTTTGCCGAGGCGGTGAAGTCCGAGCCGAACGATCCCAACGCCATGGCGCTGGCCACCGTGGACCCGGACGGGCTGCCTGACGTGCGTATGGTGCTGCTGAAGGGGTTCGATACCGCCGGTTTCGTGTTTTACAGCCATATCGACAGCGCCAAGGGCCGGGAGCTTGCCACCACCCCCAAGGCGGGGCTGTTGTTCCACTGGAAATCCCTGCGCCGGCAGGTCCGGATCCGCGGCACTGTCACCCCGGTCACCGACGCCGAGGCCGACGCCTATTTCGCCACAAGGCCAAAGCAGGCGCAGATCGGCGCCTGGGCCAGCAAGCAGTCGCAGCCGCTGGAAAGCCGCCTGGCGTTCGAAAAGGCCATCGCGCTCAATACCGCGAAGTATGCCCTCGGCGAGGTCCCCCGCCCCCCCGGCTGGAGCGGCTGGCGCATCGCGCCGCAAGCGTTCGAGTTCTGGCACGACCGCCCGTTCCGCCTGCACGACCGCATCGAATTCCGCCGCGCGGCTCCCGATGCCGAATGGAGCAAGACGCGGCTGTATCCATAACCGAAATTTTTGAACACCAACGCCCGAAGGCGAGACCCTTATTCATGCCGACTTCAACTCCCCTCGATTCCAATGCGCCCAAGCGCACCTTGCTGCTGACCGGTGCAAGCCGCGGCATCGGCCACGCCACCGTGATCCGGTTTTCCAGCGCAGGCTGGCGCGTCATCACCTGCTCGCGGCATCCGTTTCCCGAACAATGCCCATGGGGTGCCGGACCGGAAGACCACATCCAGGTCGATCTCGCCGATCACAACGACACCGCACGCGCTATCGATGAAATTCGCGAGCGGCTCGACGGCGGCGCGCTCCACGCGCTGGTCAACAACGCCGCGATTTCGCCGAAGGGCAAGAATGGCGCGCGCATGGGCTCCATCGACACCGACGTCGATGCCTGGAGTCATGTGTTCCGCGTGAATTTCTTCGCGCCGATCATGATGGCGCGCGGACTGATCGAGGAATTGAAAGCGGCCAAGGGATCAGTGGTGAACGTCACGTCGATCGCCGGCTCGCGCGTGCATCCGTTCGCGGGTGCGGCTTACGCGACTTCGAAAGCAGCGCTCGCATCGCTGACGCGCGAGATGGCCGCCGACTTCGGCCGCGTCGGCGTCCGCGTCAACGCAATCGCGCCGGGCGAAATCGATACGTCGATCCTGTCACCGGGCACCGACAAGATCGTGCATGAGCAGATTCCGATGAATCGCCTCGGCACACCGGATGAAGTCGCGAAGATCATCTACGTGCTCTGCACGGAGACAAGCTCGTACGTGAATGGCGCCGAGATTCACATCAACGGCGGCCAGCACGTATAAGTGTCGCATTCCGGGGCGCGAGTACAACGAGCGAACCCGGAATCTCGCCGCGTCATGATTCCGGGTCCGGCCCTTTCGGGCCGTCCCGGAATGACGGTCTCGATCGCAAATCAGACGACGGTGATCTTGACGTCGAGGTTGTTGCGCGTGGCGTTGGAATACGGGCAGACCTGATGCGCGGTGGCGACCAGCTTCTCCGCGTCGGCACGATCGAGGCCCGGCAGCGCCACGGCCAGCGCGACGTCCAGACCGAAACCGCCTTCCGAGCGCGGGCCGATACCCACATCGGCCGTCACAGTCGCATCCGCCGGCACTTTGATGCCGATCGTTCCCGAGACCGCCTTCATGGCGCCGATGAAGCAAGCCGAATAGCCAGCCGCGAAAAGCTGTTCGGGGTTGTTGCCTGCTCCGCCGCCACCGCCGAGTTCCTTCGGGGTCGAAAGGCTGACCTGAAACGTGCCGTCCGTGGTCGAGGCTTTGCCGTCGCGGCCGCCGGTTGCGGTGGCCTGGGTGCGATAGAGAACTTTCGTGGGCATGCGCTTTCTCCTTGGTGGGCCTCTTTAAGAGGGCTGAAAATCTAGCAGCCTTCGGCCGGTCTTGGCCGGGAAGGAATACGCTATTTATATCGTGCACGATATAATCGTGCAATATCTAATTTGACTGACAGCCATGCAAAAATGCGTTGCGCGATTCAATCGTGCGCGCCTTAAATATCGAAAGTGATCCGCGCGCCGGATCGAACCTTGAGGATAGTCATGGCCGCCCGACCGACTGCGGACGATCTGCTGAAGATCGACAATTTCGTCTGCTTCGCCCTTTATTCGGCGGGGCACGCCTTCACACGGCTTTACAAGCCCCTGCTCGACCCGCTGGGACTGACCTATCCTCAGTATCTGGTGATGGCGGTCCTCTGGGAAAAAGACGGCAGAACGGTCGGCGAGATCGGCGAAAAGCTGTTGCTGGAATCGAGCACGCTCACCCCGCTACTCAAGCGGCTGGAGACAGCCGGCATGGTGCGCCGGACAAGAGATCAGGACGACGAACGGGTTGTGCGGATTCAGTTGACACCCAAAGGTGCTGAACTGAAGCAGAAGGCCGTCGAGATTCCGCAAGCAATCGGCTGCGCAACCAACATCACCATTCCCGAGGTGATGAAGCTGACTGCCGATATCAAGGCGCTGCGTGAAAAGCTTCTCGCCGCGCAGGCTACGTAAGCCTCTCTGCTTATTTGGGCATGATCCCGAAAACCGGTTCCCACTTTTCGGGATCATGCCCTAACCGGCCTTCCTCTGCCGCGCTGTCGAACGCCCTGCCTTCTTCGCGGCAGGAGCTGGCGCTGCACGGGACGCACGCGCCGGCCGCTGCGCTGGCGCTTTGCCCTTCAGACTCTGCTTCAGTGCATCCATCAGGCTGATGACGTTGTCGGCCTTCGCCGGGCGCTCAATGGACTTGATCGTCTTGCCCGAAGCCTTCTGCTTGACCATTGCCTTCAGCGCGTTCTCGTATTCGTCCTCGAATTTAGAGGCGTCGAAGTTCGCCGCCTTGCTATCGAGAATATGCGCGGCGAGCTCGACCATATCCTTCGAGATTTTCGGCGTCTTGATGTCAGCGAAGAAATCGTCCTCGCTGCGCACCTCATAGGCGTATCGCAGCGTGGTCGCGATCAAACCTTTGCCGAGCGGTTCGATCGCCACGATGCGTTCGCGATTTGACAACACGACGCGAGCAAGCGCCACGCGATCCTGATCCTTCATCGCATCGCGGATCACTGCAAAGGCATCGATGCCGGCATTGCCATCCGGAACCATGTAATAGGGACTGTCCAGATATCTGCGGTCGATCTCGTCGCGCGGAACGAAATTGTCGATATCGATGGTGTGATTGCTTTCGAGCTGAACTGCTTCCAGTTCTTCTTTTTCGATCTGGACGTACTCGCCCTTGCTGACTTCGTAGCCGCGGCCCTTCTGTTCCTTCTCGACCACTTCGCCAGTCTCGGAATCGACCATCTGCTGCTTCAGCCGATTTCCGGTCTCGGTATTGATCATGTGAAAGCGGGTTCGTTCGACCGTAGTCGAGGCGGGATAGAGCGCCACCGGGCAAGTGACCAGCGACAGCTTCAGCGAACCCTTCCAGTACGCACGCGGCAACATCGGCGACCTCCAACTCAAACGCATACCTGCGACGGAGCCTCAACAGAAGTGGCAGGTTTTGGTTCCTGCAGCCCCGTCTGATGGCGCATAGTACAATTGTTCCGGGTTTTTTGCACCGTTGGGAATGCCGCGCCGTGGCCCAAAAGAAACTTAAGGTTTACCGAACAAAACGTGATTTCACCAAGACAACCGAACCAAGCGGCCGCACCCCTGTGGCGCCCGCGAAGGCGCGGCGTTTCGTCATCCAAAAGCACGACGCGACGCGGCTGCACTACGATCTGCGGCTGGAGTTCAACGGCGTGTTCAAGTCATGGGCCGTAACGCGCGGCCCTTCGCTCGACCCGAAAGACAAACGTCTCGCCGTCGAGGTGGAAGACCATCCGCTCGACTACGGTGATTTCGAAGGCACCATTCCCAAGGGCCAGTACGGCGGCGGCACCGTGCAGCTTTGGGACCGTGGCTACTGGCTATCGGACGATCCCGAGCGTGGCTTCAAGAAAGGCGATCTCAAATTCGCGCTCGAAGGCGGCAAGCTCCATGGCGAATGGGTGCTGGTGCGCATGAAGCACGATCGCAACGGCGGCAAGCGCACCAACTGGCTGCTGATCAAGCACCGCGACGAATACGCCCGCGAAGGCAAGGCGAACAATATTCTCGACGACGATACGTCGGTCGCTTCCGGCCGCACGATGAGCGAGATCGCCGCCGGCAAGGGCCGCGGCCCGACGCCGTTTATGACGCGCAAATCAACGCGAGCCAGCGCCGATGCTGTGTGGGATTCAAACAAGGGCGCTGCGGCGGAGGCGCGCAAGAAAGAGCGTTCCAAACCCACCACCGCGAAGAACAAGCCTGCCGCCCAAACCGCAAGATCAAAAGCCACGGCAAAGCATGTGGCGACGTTGCCCGACTACGTCGAACCGCAGTTGTGTGCGTCAGTCGAAAAGCCGCCCTCCAGCAGCAACTGGGTGCACGAGATAAAGTTTGACGGCTATCGCGTGCAGATGCGGATCGAAAGCGGCTATGTCACATTGAGAACCCGCAAAGGTCTCGACTGGACCGAGAAGTTTTCCGCGATTGCAAAGCAGGCAGAGAAACTTCCCGACGCCGTCATCGACGGAGAAGTCGTCGCGCTCGATCACGAGGGCCATCCGAATTTCGCCTCGCTGCAGGCGGCACTTTCTGAGGAGAAGACAGATAATCTAATCTTCTTCGCATTCGACCTTCTCTTTGCGGAGGGCGAAGACTTGCGGCCGCTGCCGCTGTCCGAGCGCAAGGCACGTCTTCGCATCGTGCTCGACGGCAAGCGAAGGCGCGACCAAGGAACCATCCGCTACGTGGAGCATTTCGAGTCCAACGGCAGCGCGATCATGGAATCCGCCCGTGCGTTGTCGCTCGAGGGCATCGTGTCGAAGAGAATTACAGCCCCCTATCGCTCAGGACGTTCAGATAGCTGGACCAAGGCAAAGGTGCGCGCCGGACATGAGGTCGTGATCGGCGGATGGAAAAGCAACGGCGGCAAATTCCGCTCGCTGATGGTCGGCGTGCCGCGCAACGGCCATCTCGCCTATGTCGGCGTCGTCGGCACAGGCTATGGACAGGCGACGGTCAAGCAGATCATGCCTGAGTTGAAGGCCAACGCAGCCGCCAAAAATCCGTTCGGCGGCGAGAACGCGCCGAAAAAAACCGCGGACGTCCATTGGCTGAAGCCCGAGCTTGTCGCAGAAATCGAATTTGCCGGCTGGACCGGTGACAACATGGTGCGGCAAGCGTCGTTCAAGGGATTGCGCAAGGACAAGTCGGCGAGCGACGTGACCGCTGATAAACCCGCCAAGATCCATGTGGCCGCGTTGTCCCCGAAGACAAACGGAAAAGCTCCGACGATGCGAAGCGCAGCTTCCCGTAGCAACGACAACACCGTCATGGGCATCACGATCTCCAATCCCGACAAGGCGATGTGGCCCGACGGCGGCGACGGTGAGCCCGTCACCAAGCTCGATCTCGCCCATTACATGGAGCAGGTCGGCGATTGGCTGATCGCACATATCAAGGGCCGCCCCTGTTCGATCATCCGCGCGCCGGACGGAATCGGCGGCGAGACGTTCTTCCAGCGGCATGCCATGGCCGGTATGTCGAAATTGATCGACCTTGTGAAAGTCTCAGGGGATCGCAAGCCGTATGTGCAGATCGATCGCGTGGAGGGCCTTGTCGCGGTGGCGCAGATCGGAGGACTCGAACTGCATCCCTGGAATTGCGCACCGGGCGAACCCGATGTACCGGGACGGCTGGTGTTCGATCTCGATCCGTCGCCTAACGTCGCATTTTCCGCAGTGGTCGACGCCGCGCGCGAGATGCGCGAACGATTGACGTATCTCGGGCTGGAAAGTTTTTGCAAGACCACGGGCGGCAAAGGACTGCATGTCGTCACGCCGCTGAAGGATGCGAAGAAAGACAAGATCGACTGGAAGACAGCGAAGGCATTTGCGCAGGCCGTGTGCCAGCAGATGGCGGCGGACAGTCCCGAACATTACCTGCTCAACATATCGAAAAAGCAGCGCGAGGGCAAAATCTTCCTCGACTATCTGCGCAACGACCGGATGTCGACGGCGGTGGCGCCGCTGTCTCCGCGTGCACGCGACAGCGCGCCGGTCTCGATGCCCATAACATGGGCGCAGGTGCGCAGCGATCTCGATCCGATGAAATACACACTGCGCACGGTGCCCGCGCTGCTCACCAAGACCAAGGCGTGGCTCGATTACGACAGCGCCGCGCGGCCGATCAAGGCTGCGATCGCGAAGCTCACCAAGTCGCTATAGTTATAGCCACCGCTTCCATTTGAAAAACATGTACGGCCCTATCGCCGCGATAAGCATTGCGGTCAGCGCCAGCGGGTAGCCCCAGGGCTGCTCCAGTTCGGGCATCATCTTGAAGTTCATGCCGTAGATCGACGCGATCAGCGTCGGCGGCATCAGAACCACCGCCATCACCGAAAACAGCTTGATGATGTTGTTCTGCTCGAGATTGACGACGCCCAGCATTGCGTCGAGCACGAAGGTGATCTTGTTCGACAGATACGAGGCGTGATCGGTCAGCGAGGAGACGTCGCGCTGCAGGGTCTTGAACTGGGCTTTCTGTTCCTTGCTCCAGCGCACATTGTCGGTTTCGACCGTGACGAAGGAAATCAGCCGCCCGATCGACACAAGACTTTCCCGCACCTTCGAGGTCAGGTCACCCTTCTTGCCGATCGTCAGCAAAATCTGCGAATAGGTGCGGGCATGCCCGCGCTCCGCGGAAGGCTCAAAAATCTGCGACGACACGCTGTCCACGTCTGCGCCGGCACGCTCCAGAATATCGGCACAGCGGTCAATCACGGCGTCGAGCAATTCGAGCAGCAGTTCGTCACCTGTCATGTTAGGCGAGCATGATCGCGCCAGCTTCGCGGCGATCAGCGCGAACGGCCTCGGCTCGTCGTAGCGGACCGTCACCAGGCGATGGTCGGTCAGGATGAAGGTCACCGGCGTGGTGCGCGGCGCCTGTGAATCCGCTGCGCACATGAGGGTTGCGGTCATGTAGCGCGCGCCGTTCTCGACATAGAGGCGGCTGGAAATCTCGATTTCCTGCATGTCCTCGCGGGTCGGGATTTCGATTCCGACCAGTTTCTCGACCGCCCGGTCCTCGCCGGGTGACGGCGTCTTCATGTCGATCCAGATCGCGTCCGGCGGCAGCGCGTCGGCCTCAACGTTGTCGAGTTTCTTCAACGACGATGCGGTGGGAACGAAGACCGACAACATAGGCGACTCCCGGATTCTCTTTCGTAAATTACGTGTCGTCGATCTTCTCTCAAAGCGCAATCTCTCCGATTTTCCGCAAGGGCGGCGGTGAGACATACAGGTGTCATGAAGGTCAGCGCTTCCGGCACCGTCAGAGCGCGTGGGACAATTGTTTCCCCTCTGGTCGCATTGCTGCATCAAAACCAAGGTCGGCAGGCGGCTGGCGCGATCACCGGGAGCGACGGGGCGATGCGGACTTGCTAGCGGCCGGATAGAACCTAGGAATAAAATCTAATAAGCCGGATATTGGCCAGCTGACAATCGAGAAAACTGGAGCTTCGCAGCCCGGCGTGCCGGCTTTCGTGCGACGTAGCGATTCGCCGTACGGTTTGAAGATCGCGCTCCTGCGGCGGCGGCTCGGGGTCGCTCTACGGTCGAAACGCACATCCCTGCCGCGCATTTGAGCACGCTCCGGCTTATTCGCCCCCGGTCCTGAGGCTCAAATGCCACAGGTGACGTGCTGCATAGCAAAACCGCTTCCTAAGCGCTGGAAAAACGGCCCGTTTCAGCGCAAATAAGGGGTAACAAATCGGAAGCATCTTCCGGCTAGATTCGGTGTGGAGACACGCCCAGCGCCCATTGGAACTTCGGAATGTCCTCGTTCGGCTCAAAAATTATCGTTCTCCTCGCAGGTCTTTCGCTCGCCGGCTGCATGCAGGCGACCTCGACCACTTACGAGAAGTCTCCAGAGGCGAGCCTAAAGCCTCGGGATAAGGAGCTTCTGGCCAAGGCGAAGTATGAAAAGGTCCCGGTTGCCGAGCCGTTCCGGCGCGCGATCGTGAACTATCACCGCAAGGAAACCCCGGGCTCCATCGTCGTGGATTCCGACAATCACTACCTTTACTACGTCCTCGAGGGTGGCAAGGCGATCCGCTACGGCATTACCGTTGGCGAAGAAGCGCTTGCGTTCTCCGGCATCGCCCGCGTCGGCAACATGCAGGAATGGCCGAAGTGGACCCCGACCGCGGACATCCACAAGCGTATCGAAGGCCTGCCGCAGTCAGTGCCCGGCGGCCCCGACAATCCGCTCGGCGCACGCGCGCTCTATCTCTATCAGGGCAATCGCGACACGCTGTTCCGCATTCACGGCACCAACCAGCCGGAATATATCGGCGCGTCGATTTCCTCGGGCTGCATCCGCATGACCAACGAGGACGTGATCGATCTCTACACTCGCGCGAAACAAGGCAGTGTGGTGGTTGTGCTCGAACCCAAGCAGGGCGATTCCCCCTTCAATTCGAAGATGGCGTTGCAGGGCGCAAGCGGCGGAGCGGGCCCGTTCTGAACGTTTCGCTTTCCTGATCTGATCAAAAGCGCCGGCCGGTCCGGCGCTTTTTCATTTCGGGCTGGTCTGACGCGACAACGTACGGCGCGGCTTGGCGGACGGTGCAGGCTTGTCGCCCGCGCCGCCTGAAGCCGCCTGCGGCGCATCCTCGGAAGATTGCTCGGACATTGCCCCCTCCTGCTCGCTGGCGCGCGGCGGAGCCTCTTGCGGCCTCTCCGCCGGCATCAAGGGAGCAACAGCCGGCAACGGATCGTACACGCCCCACTGGCAGAGCTTGTAGTTGTTGCGCCGCTGGGCGAGATCGAGATGGATATGGTCCTCATGGTACCAGTCCGAGCCCGGCCCAAGCACGGTGGTAAATCGGGTGCAGACGGACGCGAGTACCTTCTCACGGATGTCCCGCGACGCGGTGCGGTCGGTCAGCGACAGCGCATTGCCATTGGCGAACTTCAGACCGCGCACGTCCAGCGCGTTGGCCAGCCCGTGTTCGGAGAGTTTCGCATTCTTGACCCGATTGCGGCCACGGCATTCGAATGAATCGAAATTATCAAGCTCGCTGATCGTGGTGCCCATGGCCGCCGCCAGTGGCGCCATATCGGCGCGGACCCAGTCGGCGACCGCGGCAGCCATCGTACAGCGCAGGATCGCGGCAGGCTTCACCGCCACCCGCTGGGTCGGCGACAGCACGATCGCCTCCAGTCGGACGAGATCCTCGCCGCCGCATCCGCCCGGGCCCTTAATGGCCGGGATCGAGGGTGCGATGGCGATGCTCTTGGTCAGCGCGAGCCTGCATGCCGAGAGTTCAGGCGGTTTGGCCTCTTCGGGCTGCTGCGTGGGCTCGGCCTGATCGGCTGCACGCCCCTGTGCGCCTTCGGCTGCCGGCGCTTCGGCCGGGCGTGGCCGTGGCAGCGGCACTTTTGCGCTTGCCTCCATCGAAACGGCGAAAGTAAGGACCAGTGCAACCGCCACGGTGACGGGCAGCGGTGGCCGGCGGGTGGCATGCCAGCCAGAAGGCCATTTGCGGCCCGCGTTGTCCGCGCTAAAGTTCATTCAGGTCCCTTCGGGGAGCGCCAATCACCAAACAAAAGACTGCCTTCAGGAGGAGATACCGGATGCTTGGATTGATGCAAAACTGGCCCTTGTTGTGTCATCGGATTATCGATCACGCAGCGGCCATTCACGGCAAGCAGGAAGTCGTGACGCGATCGGTCGAAGGACCCATCCACCGCACCAACTATGCCGAAATCCGCGGACGCGCGCTGAAAGTCGGTCAGCAGCTCGACAAGCATGGCATCAAGATCGGCGACCGCGTCGCCACCATCGCGTGGAATACCTGGCGTCATCTTGAAGCATGGTACGGCATCATGGGCATCGGCGCCATTTGCCATACAGTGAATCCGCGGCTGTTCCCGGACCAGATCGTCTGGATCGTCAATCATGCGCAAGACCGCATCATGATGACGGACCTCACCTTCGTTCCGCTGCTGGAAAAGATCGCCGACAAGATGCCGTCCGTCGAACGCTTCATCGTGTTCACCGACAAGGCTCACATGCCGCAGACCACGCTGAAGAACGCGATCTCCTATGAAGAATGGATCGCGGAAGTCGATGGCAACTTCCAGTGGAAGGAGTTCGACGAGAACACCGCGGCCGCGATGTGCTACACGTCGGGCACCACCGGTGATCCGAAGGGCGTGCTTTATTCGCACCGCTCGAACGTTCTCCACGCGCTGATGGCCAACAACACCGACGCGCTTGGCACCCGCGCGAGCGACACCATGCTGCCGGTGGTGCCGCTATTCCACGCCAACAGCTGGGGCATCGCGTTCTCGGCGCCGACCATGGGCACCAAGCTGGTGATGCCCGGCGCCAAGCTCGACGGCGCATCGGTCTACGAACTGCTTTCGACCGAGAAGGTGACCTATACCGCCGGCGTGCCGACGGTGTGGCTGATGCTGCTGCAACACATGGCCGCCGAGAAGAAGACACTGCCCGACCTCAAGGTCCTGATCTGCGGCGGCTCGGCGATGCCGCGGTCGATGATCAAGGCCTTTGTCGATCAGGGCGTCGAGGTCCGCCATGCCTGGGGCATGACGGAGATGAGCCCG
>JAUSAX010000065.1 GCA_030652315.1 Afipia sp.
CGAAGAAAACGCCCGTGTGATGGCGATCTCGATCCACCCTTACATCACCGGCGTTCCGCACCGGATCAAATATCTGGAGCAACTGCTCGATTACGTTATCGGCCACGACGGCGTGGCGCTGATGACCGCCAGCGAGATCGGTGACTGGTATCGCGGCCAAATGGCCAAGGTCTAATTCCTGTTGGAGCGCAAAACATGATCCGGGCCGCCGTTGTCGGGCTGGGATGGTGGGGACAGACCATCGCCAGCAATCTCGCGACCAGCGATATCGTCAAGCCTGTGCTGGGCATCGATCCGCTTGAGCCGATGCGCGCGAAGGGGGCCGCATTGGGACTCGAAACATCCGCGCGCTTTGAAGATGCACTGGCGCGGTCCGATATCGATGCGGTCATTCTCTGCACCCCGCAGGACCATCACGCGGCCCAGATCGAGGCCGCAGCCCGGTCGGGACGTCACGTGTTCTGCGAGAAGCCGCTTTGCACCACAGCCGTCGATGCTGAGCGCGCCATCGCTGCGGTCAAAACGGCAAAAGTGCAACTGGGCATCGGCCATGAGCGACGCTTCGAGCCCGCTGTGATCGAAATGCGTCAGCGACTGGCCGACGGCGAATTCGGCAACGCACTCGTGCTTGAGGGCAATTTCAGCCAGGATAAGTTTCTCAACCTGCCACCCGACAACTGGCGCCTGTCAAACACAGTCAATCCCGTCGGCCCCCTGTCGGCAACCGGTATTCATCTTGTGGATCTGTCGATTGCGATACTCGGGAAGCCCACCCATGTGTGGGCCCGGTTGGCGACTCTTGGAAGCCGTTTCGCAAACGGTGATACGCTCTCGGTAACCGTTGGTTTCGAAAGCGGTACGACGGCGACACTGAACGCGGTTCTTGCCACGCCGTTCATGGGCCGTCTTGCGCTGCTTGGATCAAAGGGATGGATGGAGATCCGCGATCGGACTCATCCCGAGAATCCGACCGGCTGGGACGTTACCCGCGTTCTCCGCGATCAGTCGCCGGAAACAACCTATTATCAGCCTCATCCGGCGGTGCGAGATAATCTGGAAACGTTCGGGCGGGCCGCGCTCGGCGGCCCTTCCTATCCCGTGACCCACGACGAGATGCTCATGAACGTCCGGACGTTCGAAGCCATTCAGCGCTCAGCGAAGAGCGGCGGCATTGAGCCTGTTTGATTTCACCGCAGGCCGCTTGGCATCTTGACTCGATATCCGCGCAAACCCCGCAAGGTATCCGTCAATCGCGTTGGCAATCATCTCTTCCTTTTCCTGAAGAGGAGCCATCTCGTAGATGTACCGTCGGACGCCGTAGTAGAAAATACCGCCGTGGAAAACCCACGCCATCTCGATCTCGGCCGCCGTCGGCTTGGCCTGCGTCGGCAAGCCGGCCTCAAATCTGCATTCCTTGATGATGCGCGTCAGGATCTTGTCGCGCACCACGCCCACGTACCAGCGGTTGATATCGAGACCTTTGAGGCCTGAGAACAGATAGATTCTCAGCCATTTTCGCGTGAAGATCACGTTGGTGTAAGCCTCATAGAACTGCACGAGGCGCTCACGGATCGGACGTGACCGATTGGTGAGAAGTTTCTCCCAGCCGGTGTCGAGCGGTTCGAGGTACACCTTGCGGTAGACCTCCTTGATCAGCTCTTCCTTGCTCGGGAAATAACGATAGAGCAGCGGCTGGGTTACGCCCAGTCGGCGCGCCAGTTCGCGGGTGCCGCCGTTGAACCCCTCTTCGGAAAAAAACTCTGTTGCCTTGCGGACGAAATCCTGGCGCCGATCTTCAGGAGACAGGCGCTTCTGCTTGACGCGGGTGACCGATGGGGACGACTTCTTTGCCATAAAAACCTGCGGGATCACGCCCCGGGAACGAAGTGACCAAAATTGCCGCGTGCAAAGAGCAGCGGCTCGGCACGGTTGTACGCATAAGCCTCCACCGCACCAAGGAAAATTACATGGTCGCCCCCGTAATAGCGGTCGGCGCTGCGGCACTGGAATGTGGCAACGGCATCGGCAAGGACGGGCGCATTGCCCAGACCTGGCTCCCACGACACGCCCGCGAACTTGTCGTCGGCGCGCGTGGCAAATTGCGTTGCCAGCGCTTGCTGTGAAGCGCCGAGCACGTTGACCGCAAAATGGCTCGCGTTCTGAAAAATACTCATGCTTGGCGAGTAGATCACCAAGCTCCAGAGCACCAACGGCGGATTGAGCGAAACCGATGCAAAGGAATTACAGGTCAGCCCCGCCTGCTTGCCATCAGGCGTTGCGGCTGTGATCACCGTGACGCCCGTGGCATACGAGCCCAGCGCATTGCGAAAATCACGCGGATCAATCGAAGAACTGTCACTCGACAGCTCATTTCCGAATTCGGTGGGGTTCTGCGAAACGGCGACCATGGCCCGCCCTCTTAAAGGGTCAGATTTTCAGACGGCAGATCGAGCGCGACGCGGCCATAGTTCGTCCCGGCTGCATCGAAGCTGAACGCAATATGCGCATTGATCGCATGTGCGTCCCGGAACTGCCGCTGAAGCGCACCGGTGGTGTAAAGACCACGCGCACCACTTGCCGAAAACAGCAGCGAAACCGCTTCCGTACACAGGTTGACGGCATAGGCCCCGTCCCGCCGGTACTTCGTCTTCTCCGCAAGCATCGGAACATCTCCACGCCGGGCGTCGGCCATGGCATCAATACAGGTCCGCCGCATGATCAGACGCGCCGCATCGATCTTGGCCGAGGCTTCGGCAATCTTGATTTGCGTCGTCTGCAAGTCGCCGAGCTTGGCGCGGTTGTAGGTCGAGGCGCGATGCCGGGCGATCTCGATGTAGTCGTCCAGACATGCCTGCGCATTGCCGAGCGCCGCACCCGAGAGGACAAACGGAAACAACGCGAACACAGGCAACGCGTAAAGCGGGCCAGGATTTACAGCGCTTCCCGGTGTCGCACCGCCGGCGACATCCTTGACTGCAAGCGTCATATGGTCGGCGACAAACACATCCTTGGCCTCGACGTCGTTCGATCCCGTCCCCTTCAGGCCGGTCGAACTCCATGTGTCGAGGATCGTGTAGTCGTCCTGCTTGAGCAAAAAGACCCGATACTCGACGCCATCCGCTTCGTCATCGGAAGACACTATGCCTGCGAGCATATTCCAGGTGCTTGAATCAACACCCGACGAGAATGGCCAGCGGCCAGACAACTTATATCCCCCCGCCACCTTGGTGGCGCGGCCAGCCGGAAATACAAATGACGATGCGATGAGAGCGTCGGGATTATCCTTCCAGATCAGGTCCTGCGCCCGTTCGTCGAACATGCCCAGCATCCAGTGATGGCTGGCCAAGTTTGCGAGATTCCATGCAACCGAAGCATCCGCCAGCGCGACAACGTCGGCGAAATCGACCAGCGCTACGTAGTCCAGTTCCGCACCTCCGACCCGCTTGGGCTGAAGAATCCTGAACAAGCCAGCCTCGTGAAGTTCCTTTTCGGTCTCGGGAGGAAGACGCCGCATCTCCTCGGTCTTTGCGGCGCGTTCGCGCAACTTTGGAACAAGCGCATGGGCACGCTGCAACATCTCGGAGTACGCGTCGTCCTGGCCGCTCGAACGCCGGTCCAGTTTGTGAACGGTGCCTGACATGACTGCCTCCCTGACTGTTATCGCGCCGCTGCTTTTCTGGGAGCGTTCGGCTTGATGTGCGGCCGATCGAGGTAGAGCGAAGCTTTCAATCCTTCGTCATCCTGGGTTGCGAATTCGGACAGCAGCTTCATTTCCGGAATCCGCGAACGATCCAGCGTATTCACATCCGGCCAGTCGATTTCGACCAGATTTCCGGCGGGATCGCGCAGATACATTTGTACGCAACCATCGGGCAATTCGTTCACTGCGTTCCGGAACGCTTTGAAATCAAGGGCGCCGATCGCTTTCGCCTGCTCATAGGCGGCGTGAAAATCGTCCACATCGAGCGCAAAGTGCTGATAGACCGGAACGCTGTCTTCAAGTTCGAAGAGGTGGAGCTGAAGATCTCCGCACCGCAAGTATTTGGTCTTGAAACCAAAATTGTAAGTCGGGATGAGCTCCATGCCAAGGACGGTTTGGTAGAAGCGAGCCGACTCTTCCAGATCCTTCGCACCGATGGAAAGATGATTGAAACCGAGAACCTTCATTGCTTGCACTCCCGAGATTTGACCGCGTCTTTTTGATTTATCACCCGATAAATAACGCCGCATCCACGGGAATGCAAGCGGCTTGGCGAACGATGCGCTGCACAAAAGGTGCTGCAACGCCATCCGCGCCAGGCGACCGGCTTAACTATTGAGGTGGTTCAGTCTGTTAGTGGTCCCGCCGAGGGTTAGTCGGGCTTGCCCAACGCTCTCAGAATCTCGGCTCGCGATGAGCGCGGGCGACGAATTCCGTTCAATGCCGCGCGCAGATTGGAAACGCGCTCGGCATTGCTCCCGGCGCGTGTTCCGTCGGCGTTGAAGAAACTGTTCTCGAATCCGATTCTGCAATGCCCGCCCATAGCCGCAGCCGCGACCAGTGACGCAGTCTCGGACGCGCCGAAAGCGCAAACCCACCAATCGAAACGCGCCGCGCCTCCACTGTCCCAAACCTTCGCAACGAATGGAGCAAGTTCTGCAGGATCGCTTTCCTGATCCGCAGCATAGCGGCCGAGCGGGAAAATCACCGAATGACGTTTGCCTGGGATGATCCCGCGCTCGATGAGATCGAGCAGATGATCGAATTCAGTCGCGGCATAGACGATGTGCTGAACCGCAATCCGCTGCTCATGAGCCCAGCGATACAGCTCTGCCGCGTCGGCCTCCGTTCCCGCGTCCGGGATCAATTCCTTCGTCGCAATGCTAACCGCTTCAGGTCGCACTGCCCGGACCACCGCAATCTGCTCGTGCGGCTTGAACATGCCTACCGCTTCCGTCGTGATCTGGACCACGAATTCAGGCCCCGTCGTTCGTCGCACAGCCTCGGTCGCGGCCAGATAGCGTGACGCATCGAGCGTATGCCGGCCATTGTCGTCGCGGACGTGCATGTGAATGGCCTGCGCACCGGCGGCCTGACATGCGTGTGCGTCGGTTGCGAGCGCATCGGCCGTGAGGGGCAGATTGGGATGTTCGGCGTGGCCTTTGCGCGCGCCGTTCGGCGCGACCATAATTGTCAGATCGGCCATGCCAGCCCTACCCTTTGACGAAGATGTTCAGTGAAACCGAGCGCGAGAAACTGACCTACGACGTCAGTTTCTTCCGGTCAATTCCGTGCATCGTCTCAAGCACGGCGCACACGGCCGCGGTATCCTGTTCTCTGCGGCCCAGTGCGGCGCCCGCATGATAGATCTGAGATGCCGCAGCGTAGACCGGCAGCGCGCAATCAAGGCTATCCGCGAAACCGTCGATGATTGCGATGTCCTTGAGTTGCATGCGGATCGTGGCTGTCGGCGCGTCATAATTCTCATCGCGCATCAAGGGACCGCGCATCTGGAACATGCGCGACGTGCCAGCGCTGTCTGCAAGCGTGTCGTAGACCAGCGCCGGATCGATCCCCGCCTTGATTCCGAGGACCATGGCTTCCGCCGCCGCCACGTTATGGATCGTGACGAGATGATTGGCGATGTATTTCATCACACTGCCTCGCCCGAATGGCCCGAGGTAATGCTGGACGCGTGACATCCCGGCGAAGACCGCCGCGCAACGCTCGAAGGCGTCCTTGTCGCCACTGCCCAGAATGACGAGGTCTTTGTTGACGGCCTGCGCGCCGGTGCCACTAATCGGGCAATCGAGCAGAATCTTGCCGTGCTTTTCCATTTCGTCGAAGGCTGCCTGCTTGATGTTCATCGGCAGCGTCGAACATTCAATAACGATCTGACCGGCTCCCGCCGCTTGAACGAGACCTTCGGCTCCGCCGATCACATCCGTCAGGGCTTCAGCTTTGGGCAGTGACATGATGATGATCGGTGCGGCCTCGGCCACCGCGCGCGGAGAGGGGAGCACCCGGCCACCGGAATCCTCCAGGCGCACACAGGCTGCGGGGACAGGATCATACCCGACGACGTTAAAGCCAGCCTGACACAGGTTGCGCGCCATGGCGGTGCCCATGATGCCAATGCCGATAATGCCAACGCTCTTGTCCATTCAGCATGCCTTGCGATTGTGGGGTGATGGCCTTGGGGAGATGACGATTGCTCGCGAATTGGTGGGCTCGGCAGGACTCGAGCCTGCAACCAGACCGTTATCCAGGATGCCTCATGGCCTGGTGGAAGAAATCATCAAGCTGCATGAAGACATTCTGACAGCGCTTGAGCAGCGCGACGGCAAGACGGCACGTACGGCGATGACGCACCACATCCTGCGAACAACCGAGATTGTGGATGGAATCTCGGTAACTGTCTCGCCGTAAGCAGGCCGCGCCCGCGGTTCTCTTCATAAACATCAGGCTATCGGAAGCGCCCTATTCCGCCGAGAATGCCGCAAATATTGTGCCCAAATGAACGAAGCAGTGCGTCCATCGCATCACAAGCGGCAGACAGTTGGGTAGACCTACCCCAAAATCCGCCAGATCTAGACCGCGTCCTTCGCCACCTTCAGCGGCGAAGCTTTAACCGACTTGCTGGCAGGCTTGGCCGCGAACTCCATTGGCTCTTTCGTGAACGGATTCAAGCCACTGCGAGCTTCTGTGGCGGGCTTGTTCACAACCGACATCTTGACAAATCCGGGGATAACGAACTCACCAGACTCATTCAGCTCCTTGTAGCCCACTGTTGCCATTTGCTCGATCACGGACTTCACATCCCCCTTAGAAATCTGGGTGGCCTCGGCAATAGCATCAATCAACTGGTTCTTTGTCATCTTGGCCATGAATGCTCCTCTGAATTGAGGCTGCCGTCTACTCGGATTGAATAAGCATGTCCAGAACGCGATTTAAATCAATGCATACGCCGCACAAACAAACTGGCCTAGAAGCGTTATACTTACTGATAAACTTTCTCTTCTTTCCTTATCAGTTAGCCAACGGACTCCATTTTGTCTGTTTCCTTATCAGTTGGCTGACCGACTCCAATTCATGGTTTTCCTATCAGTTGCTGATTGAGCCCAATTGTCTGCTTGCGCCAGCAAAGGACGTCACGGATTCCCGGTTTTATTTTTCGAGCCTGATATAGGACCCAAGCCACTCAGCTCGCTTTCAGCTTTGAGACGGCTGCAGTTCTCGGGCGCTTCGCGGGGCGTGAGTAGTCGCGCGTGGCCACGCGTTTCACCTTCTTCACGTCGATCTTCTTCACGACCGATGACGCCTGTTTAGTACCGCGGTTGTGCGCTGCATATTCACGGCCGTCGAGCGGTGCGACATGCGGCGGGTCCCTGCCGAGATACGGACGTCCGATTCCGAACTCTTTCCCATGCGCATCAACCCACTTCCAGAGCTTATCGGAAGAAGCCCATCGCTGGTTGCGAGTTCCTCCCTGGACGCTCACGATATCGGCTGCAAGCCCATGCCCATAGCCACCGCGGGAGCTTCCGCCATGAAACGACTTGTTGCTCGCCGCCTTGAGACCGCTCGCGATCGACTGGCGGTAGTCATCACGGAATGCGCTGGTGATGCCAGGCGAAAGGCCCGCCGACTCCGCCGCGTGAAGCATATGAAACAGTTTTAGCTTGAAGCTCCGATCCATGCCTCCGATCACGTAGTCCATCATCGGCATACGAACTCGTTCCGCCGCCTTCGGATCCTTCCACCCAAAATCTTGGTCGACAAGCGTGGTGAAGGTTCTGGTGACAGTCACCATCTTGCCCTTCCGCTTGACGAGGACCTTCCTCCGCTCAGGCACCTTGATGGTGTCCTCCTTGGGCGTCCGTTGATAAAGCGTCCACAGATATCGATCGACGCAGATGTCCATGACCAGGCACTCGTCGATAATCTCGATGGAGTTGACGGCCCTGTTTGCGTCGCCAATTTCGAGATCCGACGGATCCGCGCTTGCAACTTGCACAGGCGCTGGTTGCGTTGGCGGCACATCCGGCGAATTGATCGAGGCCGTTTCGACAACTAGGTCCGGCTTGTCCAAAGCGAATAATGCGGCGGCGACTGCGCCTGCAAGTTCGGCCATCGCACCATCGGTTTGACCGAGATCGTCATTGAGCACTGAGCTTGGCTGCGGTGCACCAGCGAGCTGAGAGGGTGCGCTGATGTCCTTGCGTGACGCCGCGTTGCCGTTCTGGCTTCCTTCCGGGCCAGAGGTCGCGAGCAAGCCGACAACCCCGGTCACGAGAATGACTGATCGCAACAATGGCGACGGCTCTGTGGAAAGTCGCTGCAGGTTCATCATTCCAGCCTCATCGGAACCGGATTGCACAGCATGCGAACGCCGCTGATTGTTCGGACAAGGTCATGGCCGCGCAATGGCGCAAACGGCCAGGTCGTGTCCTTTTCCAGGAAGTGTTGCCTGTGTGCAACGGCAGGCCTGCGAACGCTCGCGGCCGTTTTGTGCCAATCTCAGCTGGAGCATGCTTGTTCCTCACGAGTCGGATATGTGAGGTTGGTCACGGCAGCGAACACACGCTGAAACGGGGAATGGAATGGTGGATCGATTGACGTCGGCGAAATCCACTGCGGCGATACGCCATTGGGCATCTTCAGCCGTTGCGATGTTCGCCGCAATGGTCGCGCTGATGGCGCCGACCGCCGACGCCACTGCGAAACAGGCGCGTCGCGCGCAACCCGCCGAGACGACGGCGCCGCGCGAGGCAGGCGAGCCGATCATGGCGATCGTGTCGATCAAGAGCCAACAGGTCACGATCTATGACGCCGACGGCTGGATCCTGCGCGCGCCGGTGTCGACCGGCGTCAAGGAGCGCGAGACGCCAGCCGGCGTCTTCGCCATCGTCGAGAAGAACAAGGACCATCGCTCGAACATGTATGACGATGCCTCGATGCCGAACATGCAGCGCATCACCTGGAACGGCCTTGCGTTGCATGGCGGGCCGTTGCCCGGTTATGCGGCCTCACACGGCTGCGTGCGAATGCCTTTCGGCTTTGCGGAGAAGCTGTTCGGCAAAACGCGGATCGGGATGCGCGTGATCATCTCGCCGGGCGATGCCGTCCCGGTCGACTTTTCTCACCCGGCGCTATCGCTCTTCGTGCCGAACGCAGAGGTCATCGCAGCTGCTCCGGCAAAGGCCGAGACGCTCTCACGCGACGCCGCGGACGCTGCCACGACGGCCGACGAGACCAAGAAGACGGCTGCGACAGCTGCCCGCGGGTCGGCACCGCTCGCAGCGTCTCTGCGCAAGCTGGAGCGGCTCAAGGCCCGGGCCGACGCCGAGCTTCTATCCGCCGACAAGGCGGTGGCCGCCGCCAAGACCGAGCAAGCCAGGGCGAAGGCCGAGGATCGTAAGCAAAAGGCCGCTGCCAAGGCCGCAGAGCTGGGGACCCAGTTCGACACTGTCAAGACGGACGCGTCATCAAAGCTCGACGCAGCCAGCTCCGCAAAAGAAGCGGCCAAGACGGCTCAGACAAAAAAGGCCGACATCGCCAAGGCGGCGCTCGACGCAAAGCTCGCGCTCGAGCCGGTGTCGATCTATATCAGCCGCGCGACGCGGACGCTTTACGTCCGGCGCAACACGCATAAGCCGGCGCCGGACGGGGGCGGCGAAGTGTTCGATGCCACTATCGAGGTCCCGGTCACGATCCGCGATCCCGGCAAACCACTCGGCACGCATGTGTTCACGGCGGTGGCGCGCAACGACGCGGGCCTGCGCTGGACCGCCGTCACGATCGAGAATGGGGATGACGCCAAAAAAGCGCTCGACCGCATCACCATCCCGAAGGAAGTCCTTGATCGCATCGCGCCGACCGCATTGCCGCGATCCTCGATCGTAGTTTCCGACGAGCCGCTGAGCGAGGAGACCAACTATCGCACCGAGTTTGTTGCGGTCCTGAGCGACCAGCCCCAAGGGGGCTTTATCACGCGAAAACCGAGCGAGGTTCTCATGGCGGGCGACGACGGCTGGGGCAACGGCAGCCGACAGGACGCCGACGGCTTCGGCTTTTTTTTCCAGCGCAATCCAAATCCCCAACCGAGCAATACGCGCAGGGGCGGCGGCCAGTTCTTCCCTCCGGTGCAACGAGGCTGGTGATAAGACCCGGCACGCCGAGCGTTAATCCGGTTGTCCGCTTCGGGCGGCGCAGAGCATCGGGTACCGCCGTCAGAACGAAACATTGGCGGTATCGTTGGCACGACCGAAAGCAACCGACTCAGACGTCGCACAAACCATTGATATTGTTGGTGGCGCAGGCAGTCCTATGCCAACAGGTCTCTGTATCCGAATTCCCTGATAACCCCGGTTTTACAGGGAATTTTCGCAAAAAAATGCCTGTTCGTGAAATAACGTCGGCATTTACGACGTCAATCCAATTACTTGCAGCGGAATTCCCTAAGAACTTGAACAGGGAATTTAAATTTTAGTTCAGGGAATTATCCGCGCTTAACAGGCAACGGCCAACCAACTATCAGGAAAGCGAACCACTCAGCCGATTGCCGCTTTTCTGGTATCCCGGCCCCGACGCCCGCGGAAGTTTTAAAAGTCGACAGCGATCGGGATCTCTCTGCTTGACCTGCACAAAACGATTATCGGCTAAAGATTTTTCAGAATGGGGGTCTAGGCCGTTTGATAATTCGTTGAAAATACAACATCTTGTCGTTGCATTTTAAATCGGCAAAGTGCTTGCTTTCGTCTCCACCAGGGTATTTGTTGTAGCTGCTTCACGCGAGAGCAGTAGGGCTTGAGTGCCACCAAACTGAGTTTGGTTTCGTACTCTCCCCGCATCGGCATGGGCCGATAATCTGACAGGTAGCGTGCACAGAGGGCGTGACGCCCGATGGGCTCAAGAAACCTGCGTGGGCAAGGATCTTGATGCATCGTCGCAAGGTCACACTCGGATTCTGAGTCCCATTGCGACTTTTTTCCAACTTAACTCGGAAAGGAGGACACCATGGGCAACCTTACGATCACCTATCGCAAAACGGGCGAGCTAAAGCCCTACCCGCGCAACGCGCGAACCCACTCTCGCGAGCAGATCAAGCAGATTGTTGCTTCAATCGCGCAATTTGGATTCACCAATCCAGTCTTGATTGGTGATGAAGCAGATATCGTCGCTGGCCACGGCCGCGTGGAAGCAGCCAAACAACTTGGACTATCCGAGGTTCCAACGATTCAGCTCTCTCACCTCACCGCTCGGCAGAAGAGGGCTTACATACTTGCCGACAATCGGCTGGCGGAGAAGGCAGGATGGAACAAGGAATATCTCTCCATAGAGCTGCAAGGACTCATTGATGAAGGTTTTGAAGTTGAGCTAAGCGGATTCGACACGCCGGAAATTGACATCATACTTGGGGATGCTGCGGAGGCGGCCGGCGATCGTGAGGCGCCGGAGGACAAGGTTCCGCCTGTTGATGTTGAGCGGGCCGTTACGCAGACCGGTGATCTCTGGGAATTAGGTCAACACCGGCTGATATGTGGGAATTCACGTGAGAATTCTGTTTATGCCGCTCTGATGATGGGCGAAAAGGCAAATCTGATCATCACGGACCCACCATACAACGTCAAAATAGATGGCCACGTTAGCGGCCTCGGTCACATCCGCCACCGCGAATTCGCCATGGCGGCCGGCGAAATGTCCGAAGTTGAATTCAGTGACTTCCTTCGTGGAGCATTCAAAAGCCTGGTAGCGCATTCAGTCGATGGCTCAATTCACTACGTATGCATGGATTGGCGCCACATGCGTGAAATTTTGACAGCTGGCTACGCTGAATATTCCGAACTTAAGAACGTATGCGTCTGGAATAAAACAAATGGTGGCATGGGGACATTCTATCGCTCCAAACATGAACTGGTCTTCGTGTGGAAAGCAGGTACAGCTCCGCACATCAACAACTTTGAACTTGGCCAGCACGGACGATTGAGAACCAACGTATGGGATTACGCTGGCGTAAATACGTTCCGTGCCGGTCGCTCTGATGAACTATCCATGCATCCGACAGTCAAACCCGTCGCGCTGATCGTGGATGCGATGAAGGACTGCTCACGGCGTTCCGACGTAGTTCTTGACCCCTTTTGCGGCAGCGGAACGATACTGATCGCAGCCGAAAAAGTCGGCCGCGTCGCTCGGGCGATTGAGATAGATCCTATTTATGTGGACGTCGCTATAAAGCGATGGGAGCTCTACACCGGAAAATCCGCAATCTTAGCGGCGACTGCTCAAACCTTTGAGTGCGTTGCCGAGGCACGACGCTCCGTCGTCACCGCAATAGCCGCTGCATAAAACCACTATCACGCATGTCACAGGAGGCTGCCTTGTCAAACGACGATCCCTGCAATTCAGATAGTCTTCCTGAAAATGAGAAAGGAGCAATCCACTCGCATTCATCAGTTGGCTATGGCCGTCCTCCAACTAGGAGCCAATTCAAATCCGGTCAGTCCGGCAATCCGCGTGGTAGACCCAAGCGTTCGTCTATCGACCTGAGCGTCTTTCTGAGCGACATGCTTGATGAACAGTCTCTACTCAGTGCGCGCCGGACCGGCAGACGTCGCTCAAACCAACTAATTTTTGTGCAATCGCTGATGGACCGCGTTTTGAGCGGCGACGGGAAAGCTCTTCCACCGCTCATGCGCCTGCTTTCCAAGGCCAACAAATTTAAAATTCCCCCTCCCCCTAAAGACGAGTATGGCGTCGTTGTTGCACCGCCTGAATACAATCGTGATCGGAGCGCCGGCACACATATCGGAAAACTCTACTACGGCACCAACCGCGATGGCGTCAAAGTTCCGTTCCGAATCCACGAGGATGACTATCCCGTCTCCTATCGTGGGCCAAGACGGTGAGCTTGAAAGGGCCAGGAACAACTCACGAAAGCGGATACGGGCATCCGCCTGTAAAAACGCGGTTTCAGAAAGGGCGCTCAGGAAATCCGAAAGGGCGTCCACGCGGAGGCTTAAGTATGACGACAATACTGGAGGATGTTCTTTCCCAACCCGTGTCAGTAACACAGAGGAACAAGTCCAGCACAGTTACCAAAGGACAAGCTCTGATCCTGGTACTGATGAATCAGGCCACCAAAGGAAATCGACGCTATACTGATGCACTCATTACACTCACCGATAAAATCGGACGACTTGTTGAGGTGCCGGAGGATGAAAGGCCGCCACACGGAATCATGCTGGTTCCCGGAAAGGCACGATCAACCGAAGAGTTTGAACGTTTGAGAGATGAAATGGAGGCGGAGAGAGCTGCGCGGGACAAGGAGTATGCTAATAGCCAAAACGCCATTGAGACGAACAGGCCTCGTCGAAACATTCAGCGTCGCGACAAGCAAATCTCATGACGGATTGCTTTCTTTCACTTTGGATAAATATCTATTGGCCTAAAGCTGTATATTGAATGCTGCCGCACGCTACTTTAGCCTGGAGAGCCGGACCCTTTTCTTGATGCAGCGCTAATCGAACCACCTACCCTACTTGAGTTAGGAATAATCCTTCTTAGAAAGCGACGAGTTTGAGCTGAGCGCATGATTAAAGATTCCGAATACGAGACTGATACGATCGGCCGCCGTGTCTTGGTAGGTCTTACGCCAGAAGAAACTTCCGAATATTTGCAGCTGGCAAAACTCGTAACGACAGAAGACTCGGATGAAGGCCTGGCCTTGAGATGGGTTGAGCTTTACGAAAAGCATTACGCTGTACTCAGGCCGTTGTCCCAGATCGGAGCTGCGAAACACTGATGCTTAGCGAAGACCGAAATATGTAGTGCGCAAACAATTCTGCTATTCGGGTCCAACGGACAAATCGTCTCTGTTTTGCGGCCCTTTACCGGCGCGCTGTATTCTTTGCGAACGGCGGTGCCTCGACAAACCGCACACCAAGCTGATCGCCGTCTCGCCGGATGACTTCGCATCGCCGATGGACGGCGCCGCTGGTGGAGATCGCCAGAAAGAATTCCTTGTGGGTGACGGGAATCGATGGGTCGGTGATCGTCAGCCGCGCGCCGGTTTGCGAAATATCCGACATCGAACATGCGACGCGCCACGATCCGTCGATGCCGACGATGTATGATTTAAGGCCGCCTTCGAAGCTGACCCGTGTACTTTTTCTGTCGCCGTATGCCATCTGGGCATCCAATCTTCAAAAATCAGTTCGACCATATGTGCAGGTCGTTCAGGTTAGCTCGCTTGCCTCACGCGCCAGAAGCGCAGCAGGCGTTCAGCGTTCGATCGTTTGAGTCTTGCGTACTCGGCTTCGGACTTCTCGAGACTTTCAGGCTTCAGAACGCCCGGAGGAAATCTGCATTCCAGAATCGCGCGGACGGTCGGCCAGCTCAGTCCCGAACCTTTGCAGGCAATCAACAGGCCCTCGTCGCGCGGGCTGTCCATCAACGGCTTGACGGCGTCGAGCGGAAGCGAACTCAGGGCGGAGAGGCTCGCCACGGCATCTTCGTAGTGGCGGGACAGGGCGAATTTGCGCACAGCAGTATCGGTCAATTCGCCGCGCTCGTGCAGCAGCTTGGTCACCCGCAGCGCGGTTTCGTAGTTACGCGATCTGGAGGATTCCCGGTCGATCTCTTCGGCAGCGCTTGCTAGAGCAACCCGCAACTCGTCCTGCATCTCGGGAGATGTCCGTGACATCAGCCGAGCGCGCACGGCTTCCGTCGCCCGCAGGAGAAGTTCGCGGAGCAATTGCAGCGGAATATCCAGCCGGAAGCCGGTCTTTTCGGCCAGGGCGTCGTCGGTCTCGGCGGCTTTCAACAATGCGGAGAAGCCTTTTTCCGAAATCTGCGCGCCGGCATTCGAGGCGACCCGGTGGATGACCGCCCGGTTTCCGCGATCCAGCAGCACGTCGGTGACGTCCGAGGCGATCTCGGCGCGATGCGAAATCGCCAGCAGGTGTTGCTGGCCGTGACTTTTTGCGATGTCGACCAGGTGTTCGGTGGTAAGACGCTTGGAATCTTTCAGGACGGGTCCTGCGACTGATATTTCGTCGTGACGCGCCAGGCGGAGCGTGACGTCCAGCGGCGCGCTGTCGATCGGCGCAAGGCTTTTGCTGATCTGTGCGAGCGTTCTGGATTCGACCCTGTCGATCAGGCGGCAGAGCACGTCGTCGAAAACGCCGATCTGCTCGTCGTTCAGGCGGTTTGCATCAATCAGGAACAGATCGGTCACACGCCGAAGCATGTTGACGCGCTGTTCGGACGTTCCGCTGGCGAGTGCATCGTCCAGCTCATCAAAAATCGATAACCCTGCGTTCTGCATGGCAATATGTTTCTGATCGCGCCGTTGCGATCTGGGATAAAAATATAAACAAAAAAGCGGCAACCAAATTAAGGAGCTGAGTATTTCCCCTCGGGCTGAAGGTTCCATGATCCGCCTAAATTGGAACTATTCAGTTAAGTTCTGATAAGTTGAGTCCGGGCGGCGCGGGCAATGCGGTATGTCAGCTATGCTTCCGTTTCTGGCAGCTCACAAGTTGGATTGCCGTCACAAGGATCGCACGATGAACACCAGTCAGAGACTTTTCGCGGCATTGCTTCTTTTGGCGGGCGGACTTGTTTTCGCGAATGCCACTCCGGCCGCCGCACGTGGCGGTGGATCGAACATCATGATGTCACCCGGATACCAGCGTGCGCTTCAGGAATCACGACAACGTTATCGGGAGTCTGCCACCGAGCATCGCGTGCAGCCGTCGACAGCCCACAAGCGCAAGACATCGCGGCATCACAGCGCGCATCACTGAACGCGGCGCTTACGGCACCGCGCCGACACCGATGCCGACGCCTCCGCCAAACCGCATGCAGCTGTCAGAGCCCGGCATCCGCACAAAGCCCGGACCGAATTCGGCACAGGACGCGCTCGGGCGCGACCGGGCGAGGGGTTTGGTCTTTGCCGTGTCGTAAGACGGCGCGGCGTGCGGACGTTGCCGCAAGACCTTGGGATCGAGTTGCTGTGCAAGGGCTGCTGAGGCCATCGCTGCGGACACCATCGCCATCGCGACAAGTCGAGTCATGTACGCTGGGCCTCGATGCATGGTCAGATCCTCAAGAGTAACTGTTCAGAGCGCCGCGCCCCAGCTGCGCGCGGTCTTCAGTATCCAGTCTCTATATAATGTCAGCGGCGTGACGCCGGTGAGGCCGCCGCAGCCTGCGGAATTGTTCGCGCCCGTCGACCAGCTGACCACGCCGGTGACGATGCTGCGGCCATCCTGATCCTCGAATGCCGGCGCGCCGGAATCTCCGGTGCATGCGCCCATACCCGCAGCTTTGTTCTGGGTTTGCGGATCGACCAGGCGAACCTGCAATGTGCCCGGCTGGCCGGTGACGGCGAGCGGTGCCGCGCGAACCGTGCCGACCCCGGTATCGCTGCCTGCCACCGTTGAACCGATGCCGACCACGGTGAAACGTGATGCTGGCGAAAACGGAACACGCGGTACGCCGACAAGCGCGGCCGACTTGCCCGGCATCGGCGCGGGCAACCGCAGCAGCGCCACATCGGCGGTGGCCCGATGCGCAGCGATGGATTGCGCGTTGTAGCGCGGATGGGTCGCGACCTGCAGCGGCGCGATCAGCCGTGGCGGCTTCGACGAATAGTCGATCACGCGGTTGGCGGTTCCGGGCGCGATGCAGTGCGCCGCAGTCAGAATGATGTTCGGCGCGATCACGGTGCCGGTGCAGACGCCGCCGCCCGCGGCAACAACCGTGACGATGGATTGCGCGACATTGGCATTCGGCGCCGAACGGCTGCCGGTAATGGCAGACGCAGAAGTCGGGCATGCGACAGAAAGTGCGAGGGAGGCAGCAAGATATATGGGACCATGACTCATGGGTTTATGGTCCCTGAATCATCAGTCCTGTCAACCACCTCTAGCTGAAGTGCGTTGGACGAATCGGATTTCGTCGCTCGTGAGGAAAGGGCCCATCCATGACTAACGTTATGAACGTATCCTTGAAATCCTCGATGAACCCGGGCCAAGCCCTTTCAAGGTAATCGGAAATTTGTGGATTGCCGAGCATAGGAAACATGAACTTCCAAGCCACGACAAAGACCAGAACGCAGTTTGCGATCTGAGCGTCGGTCATTTCATCGGACGTCAGTGCCACCTGCAGATATAAGCATTCCGGAGCGGTCTCGACCTTCTGCGATGCGAGCAGATCGACAAATTTCTCATCGCGGATGATGCTACTCACTTGGATCAGGACTTCCGAAATATGCAGTCTCCGAGCGGCGGCCTGCTGTTGCACTAGCTTCGCCTTAACTGCCCGCTTTACTCGCGCCCTCTGAGCCAAAAATTCCCTCGTCCTTGTCATGATTGCGCACCTATCGCCGTTCTCTTGCAAAGAGAGAAAAGCAGTTCGAGAGTGTTGGCTCGATAGACCCACATCCTCTCAAGTCGAGCCTTTGTGATGCTCAACCAACTTTCATTAGGCAGAACAAGGAGTGGGACGATGATGTATCCCTTTGTCTCGGAGGTACAATCGTCAACTCTGACGACGACAAGGATGTCAGGTTTGGCCAGCGCCCGCCGCCGAATCTGCCATTGGTTCTTCCCGCACGCAGGATCGACACATCCTGCTACGACCGCGATCTCCAATTCGCCATTTACAGAAATCTGCGAACAATCCCTGTCGTGGCTAACGACCCCTCCCCTTTTTGCAATCTCTTCCGCGATAAGGGCTACAATTGACTTTCGGAACTGCGGAGCTCGACCTCTTTGAAATTTACCGAAGTAGCCGATCTTTTCGTATGCTGGTACGAGTCCTCCGAAATGCTCTTTGTAGGTATTTACACACGGTGAGCAGCGATCGTTTCCAACTATGTTCGCATTGATGCATCCATGGTTGCACCAGATCGCCGTCAGCGAATCGAGCATCTCGCGCTCCGAATATGGCCGTGCATTCTCAATTAAGCGACGTTGCGCTTCTCGAAAGCGTTCAACCGAGACGAGCGCGTCGAATGCTCCATCGCACGTGACCCATTCCGATCGAGGCCTCCTGATCGATTTTGAATTGAGCTTTCTTGACGTGCGCGCAAAAACGGCGGTGCCTTTGTATTTTGGATTTGCCAAAACATCTCGAACAGCGACTGGCTTCCATATTCGCCCCGAGGCGTTGGCAATTTTTCGATCATTGAGTTGGCGCGCGATCTCATTGATCGAGAATTTCTGATCCAGGAACATGCTGTAGATGTCACGGACGACCACCACCTCTTGCGGCGGTCCTGGCACCAATATTGTTCGATCCGTCGTTATGGCCTTTCGATCCCCCGCGGTCATCATCAGTCTGGCATTTCCGCGATCATCAACGGCCACCCGTCGAAGGCCATAACCGGGGGAAGAGCCAACGTAAAATCCCTTTGAGACACTCCTGCATTGACCGGCAAATACCTTTGCCGAGAGTTCTCGGCTAAATTCTCCTGCCATCGCACGTTTGATATTTTTGAGCAGTGTCGAGAACAGACTTCCGTCGTTGGTGAACTGTTCGGCGCAATATTCAACCGTCACTCCAGCTTCCTTGCAGAGAAATTCGTAATAGGCGCTCTCATCGGCGTCCTGAAAGCGGCCCCAACGGCTGACGTCGTAAACCAGGATCGTGCTGAAGTCGGCGGAGCCGGATCGAACGTCCTGCATCAACTCCCGTAGCGCCGTTCGTCGCTCAATTCCAAGACCACTTCTGCCGGCATCCTCGTAGCTTCTAACAATCGTGAGGCCACGCCTGGCCGCGTACAGCGCAATGGCCTCCGACTGATTTGCGAGCGAGTAAATTTGCATGTCGGTCGACATGCGCACGTACTGCGCCGCGCGATTTTCCAGCAGAAGCATACTCAATCAGAGCGATAAATAATAAAGGGGCCGCGAACACACTCGATACAATTTGGCGCGACACTGCGGCGCAACTGATTCAACAGGGAACCATTGCCGGCTGATGGGCAATCAGATCGACAGATCGATAGCCTGGTTGACATCTGAACTAATAGGAATATGATCCTAGTTCAAAGAAGGAGATTTGCCATGGATCCGGACCGCATAGACATCCGCTTTTGGCCCCTGCGGGTGATGGTTCGCGGTGACCGCGCAATTGCTGCGTTGAGGTGGCCGCTTGCCATCGCGCTGGTGGTGCTTGCGCTCAGCCTTGGCATCGCGGTGGGGCTGCGCATGTGAGATTTACGTATGAGATGTTATGGAACATCGGCGTCCGCTTCAAAGACGTCGGCTGCGACGGCGCTCGCCTGACGATCACCCAAATCTGAAGGAAGGCGACGCCGGCGCGGCATGCTTTAAGTGCGTGCAAGCGCATCAATCGCTCGATCCGGTGCAGTCCACACGACACCGTCTGCAAGCACGTCGTGCCAAACCCGTCTGGCGCCGTAGGTCCGGTCGCTAGCCAGGAAGCTGGCTCGAACTTTCGCACCCAACTCCTCATCGCTTCGGCTACGCTGACTGCTTGGCCGCTTAAGCCAAGTATAGAGCCACCTCGCGAGACACCGAGCGCCTTGCACGACCAGTCCGCCGGCCAAAGCCCCCGACGCTTCGAAATGAAACCGAACTTCACATCGATTCCTTCGCGAAGTAGGCCACGGCCGTTTTTAAGATGTCTCGTTTAGCTTTCAGGTTGGCAACCTCGCGCTTGAGCCGCGTGATCTCCTGACGCGCCGGCTCTTGAACTCTCGCGTGAACTTCCGTCTCTCCATGACACACCTTCCGCTTCACAAAACACCCAACTTGGTGTCTTCGGAACCGCGGATGCAGCTCACAATTCGAGTATATTGAAAGCTCACCAATTATTGTGCTGAAGATCGGAGTTCAGAACGGCGGGAATCTGGAGGTGCTCAGCCGTTACTCTAGAAATATCCACGGCACGGCCGGGTTGTCCGAGAGCGCAGAACGACGGTACACTATATTTGCGCTTGGGCTGCCGCGAGATTGGCCAACTAAGGACGGCAGTATTTTCAAACTTTTCTTTAAATTGCCGCTACGCGCACCTTAGCCACATTCACTCTACATGAGATGTTACCATGTCGATGCTTGCCTCAACAGAAATACACGTGCGACTTTCTTCATTGAACTTGCTGCGCAATATCGCCTGTTGCGCTGTAATAACATTGCATACATCGGCTGAATTTATTTATGCATACGATGCAATCCCGCATTTGCAGTGGTGGATTTTTAATATCCTGGATTCTGCAACCAGATGGGCAGTTCCTGTCTTCGTAATGATCAGCGGCGCCACCAATCTCGCCCCGGGTCGCCAAGAGGGTTATCCTCGTCGCCTTTCGCGCGTTCTTTTTCTAACGATTTTTTGGAGCTGCGCTTACTACTGTTTCCGAATTTTCTATTATGGCGAAGAAGCGTCGCCGAGGAAATTGGCACAAAAGTTTTTTTACGGAGACATAATATATCATCTGTATTTTTTGTATATACTTGCGGGATTGTACGCACTTAATCCCGTCTTATCAGCAGCGATCAATGCACTTTCACGGAGAGCCGCACTGCTTGCTTCTTTTGGAGTCCTAACAGCTGCTTGGTTGGTTTTCAGTCTCACCAGCCCGCGACAGAATCTCATTACCTGGTTTATCCCTTACATTGGGTACTATTGGCTAGGCTACCTGTGCGCGAGTCAACCAATTAGGATACGAACACCCGGCGCGATTCTGCTTTTTTGTATTGCGCTGATAGCTGTAATTACCGAACGGCTCGTTCGCGAGTACGGCATAAATAGCGGAAATGCACTCTACATGTACTCTTATTTCGTGCCTACTACCGTGATTGCTACGCTATGCGTATTCAGTATCGCCACCGACTACTCAGCCATTCGACCGAGCAAGATGGCCAGATACTTCTCGTCGTTAACGCTGGGCATATTTTTAGTTCATCCAGCTATACTGATCTTGATGCAGAATATCTCAATAAGTGATAACGCGTTGGTACGCGGCGCGGCTATTTTGAGCGCGACATTTATTCTGTCCGTATTAAGCTGTGCAATTTTGAGCGCTACCCCTCTACTAGGTAAGACTATCAGGCCCTATGCTCGCCCTGTAAATCCATATTGACTGCCTGGTATGCCTGCAGCGCGGCGTGAATATCACCATCAAAGATAATGCGCCCCCCGTCCAAAACGATACCGCGTGAGCAAACTCTTTCCAGCATGGTTTCGTTGTGTGAAGCGAGGACGAGAACGCCTGTTCGTGCAACCATTTTCATCATTCGCTCCTCCGCACGAGCAACAAAGGTTTGATCTCCAAAACCGATCCATTCGTCCATCAAAAGTATATCGGGGGTTACTGCAGTGGCGATAGCGAACGCCAATCGCAGCCTCATTCCTGCTGAATACGTTCGGATAGGCATCTTGAGAAACGGCCCTAAACCGGAAAATTCAGCGATTTCATCGATACGATCCTTCAAAAACGAGCCGCGCCAACCAAGAAAAGTTGCTCGTAAGTTTATATTTTCATATCCCGTATTTTCCGAATTCATGCCGTAAGTCATATTCATCATGCTCGCCACGCGGCCACTTTTGTCGCAGCGACCTTTCGTCGGCTTATATATCCCGGCTATGACTTGGAGAAGTGTCGTCTTGCCAGCCCCATTTAGCCCT
>JAUSAX010000077.1 GCA_030652315.1 Afipia sp.
GGTCTGGAAGGCCGGCACCGTGATGTTCATCAAGCGTTCGCTCGCCTCCGGCTACGCCGGCGTCGACAACCCGCTGTTCTATCGTGACAACACCATGATGCTGCTCGGCGACGCCAAGAAAATGACCGAGAACATCGTCAAAGCGATGTAGGCAAACGCCGCCTTCTCAGATCGCAGAACGAAAGAGGCCGTGCGCTGCACGGCCTCTTTTTTTTTAAGCCTTTGGCACCCGATACAGCGCGCAGAGCTTGTTGCCGTCGGGGTCGCGCAGATAGGCAAGGTGCATTTTTACGCCGCCCATTTCACGGATGCCGGGCGGCTCTTCGCACGTCGTGCCACCGTGCGCGATGCCGCTTGCATGCCAGGCGTTGGCTTCCTCGGGCGAAGTCGCAGCAAAGCCAATGGTCCCGCCATTGGCAGGCGTGGCGGGTTTGCCGTCGATCGGCTTCGACACGGAAAAAGTCCCGGTTTTGGTGCGATAGAAGATACGATGGCGATCGACAGTCCCCGGTTGCACCCCGAGCGTGCCCAGCAGGTTGTCGTAAAACGCCTTGGCTTTTTCGAGATCGTTTGTCCCGATCATGACGTGAGAGAACATTTTTTCGTTTCCTTCCAAAAAGCAGTTCTTTTTGGTTAAGGCATCTCGCTTCCGGGTGCAAATTTCCTCCGGGCTGGCTATGCCTTTTGCAATCGTGCCGCTAATGTTGAGCGCATGAGTGCACACACACACTTGCCGCGGTCAGCCTGGGTTTATCCCGCGCTGGCCGTTTTGCTTTATATCGCCACCGAAATCCCCGGGCTTGGCATCGGCTTCACCCGCACGCCGGCGGGACTGGTCTTCGCGGCGGTGCTGCTGGTCGTCCTGTTCGGCACCGTGTTCGCCGCGGTTCACCATGCCGAGGTGATCGCGGAGCGGATCGGAGAGCCGTTCGGCACGCTGCTGCTGACACTTGCGGTGACGGTGATTGAAGTCGCCTTGATCGCCACCATCATGCTCGGCGAGAGCGGCGTGCCGACGCTGGCACGCGACACCGTGTTCGCGGTGGTGATGATTGTGTGCAATGGCCTGGTGGGCATCTGCATCTTCGTTGGCGGCCTGCGCTACCGCGAGCAGGATTTCCAGGTCACCGGCGCCAACGTCTACCTCAGTGTGCTCGTCGTGCTGGCCACCATCACGCTGATCTTGCCGAACTATACGGAGACCACGCCCGGCCCGGTCTACTCCGCCAGCCAACTCGGCTTCGTCAGCGTCATCACCATCGTGCTGTATGGCGTGTTCCTCTACACCCAGACCATCCGCCATCGTGATTACTTCATCGCAGGAGTGGGCGAGGGGGAGCAGGATCACGCGCCGGCGGGCCGCCTGTTTCTGATCAGCGGGTCTCTGCTGCTGGTCTCACTGGTCGGCGTGGTGATGCTGGCCAAGAAGTTCTCGCTGGTGGTGGACGCCGGTGCGGCCGCCATCGGCGCACCGCCAGCCTTCGCGGGTGTCGTCGTGGCGCTGCTGATTCTGCTGCCGGAAGGCATCGCGGCGCTGGCGGCCGCGCGCAAGAACGACCTGCAGAAGAGCATCAACCTCGCGCTCGGTTCTTCGTTGGCCACCATCGGCCTGACCGTGCCGGCCGTCGCGATCGCGACCTATGTGCTGGACAAGCGGCTGGTGCTCGGCCTTGAGACCCGCGACACCATGTTGCTGATCATGACCTTTCTGGTCAGCCTCGCGACATTCGGGACCGGCCGCACCAACATCCTGTTCGGCCTGGTGCATCTGGTGATGTTCGCGGTGTTCATGTTCCTGGTGCTGGTGCCTTAGGGGAATGATCCCGCAAGGAGGGCACTGGTTTTCGGGTCGGATCATGTCCGAACAGAAAACCAACGCACTTACTGATACGCCGCGACGATATCGGTGATGGCGCGTTCGAGTTGCTTGGCCGTGGCGCACTGGCGCACGACGCTGCAATAGGTCGCGTAGCGCGGCATTTCCGAATCGCCCCAGCCCCACACCATCCGGCCTTCGGGATTGAGCCATACCAGTCGCTTGGAGCGCTCCGAGATGCGTCGAAGAATATCGGCACGGGGATCGAGGTTGTTGGTCCGCGCGTCGCCGAGCACGATCACCGTGGTTTGCGGCGTCACCGCGCTGAGACACAGCTTTTCGAAATCGGCCAGCGACTTGCCGTAGTCGGAGGAGCCGAATCCGACCTGCGTCATGATCTCCTTCATCGCCTTGTCCGCATCCAGCTCTTCGAGAATATCGCTAACCTCGATCAGGTCACTGGAGAAAGCGAATGAGCGGACGTCAGACACGACCTCATGCAGGCTGTAGATCAGCAGCAGGAAGAAATCCGAGACCCGCGCGACAGAGCCGCTGACGTCGCAAATTGCGATGATCTTCGGCTTGTCGCGGTGGCGGCGTTTCCACGTGGTCAGGAACGGCACGCCGCCCCACGCCGCGTTGCGTCGGATCGTGCGGCGCACGTCGAGATGGCCGCGCCGCTGGCGCTTGCGCGGCTTGCTGTAGCGCTCGCGCAGCCGCCGCGCGATCTGACGGATCAGCACCCGCATCTGCTGGATCTGCCGCTGGTCGAGCTGCGACATCGGCGCGTTGCGCAGGATGTCGTTGCGCAGATTCTCGGTTTCCTCGCGGCCGTACAGCAGCAGCGCCTGCGAAACGGTATCGCGTACATTCTCGCGCAGCGCTTCGGTCGCGGCTGCAAGCCGCTCGGCTTCCGCCGGATTGCTGGCGGTCAGGGCATCGAGATCGTCCCGCAATTGCGCGATGCCGAGCTCGTTGAGAATCTTGCTTGAATAGATGCCGCGCTGGGTGAAGAACCGGATCTCGGACAGTTCTGCGGCGGCAGAGGCATTCGCAATCGCGGCCGCAAGGGCGTTGCGATCCTGCGACATCAGCATCTGGGCCAGTGGGCTGAGGCCCGACGGAGCAGACGTGGCAGTGCCCGGCGGCATCTGCTCGCTCGATGTCTCGCCGCTCTCGCCTGCCTCGTTGTCTTGAGTCGGCGGTCCGGTGATCTCAGGCTGCTGGAAGAACAAGTCGAAGCATTCGCCGAGAGCTCGTTTGTCGTCGGTGCTTTTGGCGAGGGTCAGCAGAAATGTGTCGCGCAGGATTCCGCGGTCGGTGAAGCCGATCTCGGAGACCGCCCGCATCGCGTCGATGCTTTCGGAGGGCGAAATCCGCACCCCGGCCCCACGGGCCGCCCGAAAGAAGCGATGCAGGTTCTCTCTCATCCGGTCTAACCGAAGACATTCTCGCGGCGTGTCTTGCCGATGAAGGCGGTGACCTGCGGCATGGTGGTCTCGATGTCGGCCTCATACTTGAGGAGGACATTGAGCGTGTCCTTGACCATCTGGTGATCCAGCTCGCTCGCCTGCAGCAGAACCAACACCCGCGCCCAGTCGATGGCCTCGGAGACCGACGGCAGCTTCTTCAGATCGAGCGTGCGGACGTCGTTGATGAAGCTGACGATCTGCCGCCGCAACGACTGCGATATGCCGGGCACGCGACTCTCGACAATGCGCTCCTCGAGCTTCTGCTCCGGAAAGCCGATGTGCAGATGGAGACAACGCCGCTTCAGCGCATCGCCGAGATCGCGTTCGCTGTTGGAGGTCAGGATCACCGTCGGCCGTGCAATCGCGGAGATGGTACCGAGTTCGGGCAGTGTCACCTGAAAGTCGGACAGGATTTCGAGCAGCAGCGATTCGAATTCCGCGTCCGACTTGTCGATTTCGTCGATCAGCAGGACGCAGCCCTTTGGCTGCTCAAGCGCCTGCAGCAGCGGGCGCGGTTCGACAAACTCCTTGGAAAAGAACACGTCGCCGAAATCGTGCAGCTTGATCAGCGCCGCCGGAAGCGTCTCTGCGTCGCCCAGCACTTCGCCGAGCTTGTCCTTCAGGATCTGCGTGTAGAGCAGTTGCTTGGCGTATTTCCACTCGTAGAGCGCCTTGGCTTCGTCGAGGCCCTCGTAGCATTGCAGGCGGATCAGCTTGAGGCCGCGCCATGCCGCGATCGCTTTTGCGAGTTCGGTCTTGCCGACGCCGGCCGGCCCTTCCACGAGGATCGGCTTTTCGATCTGCTGCGACAGGTAAACCGCGGTCGCGATCTGACGGTTGGCGATGTAACCCGCCGAGGCCAGACCCTGTTCGACCGCGTCGATGGAGGCTGCCGGCTGATGTTCGGTCAAGATCGTGAACTCCAAAGGCTTGCTGTCAGTGGTCGGCCGCTGATGGCCCGGCGCGGGCTGCTCCTGCGAAGGAACCCCGGAGTGTTTGCTACGCCGCCGAGAGGCTTTCGTCCATATCGGCCCGGCTATGCATCCACGCAGACCGGAACCGCTGTGCGAAATGAGGCCGCGAACCGAAGCCTCCTGACGTTGCTGTGACCTCAAAGCGTCTTGCCTGTTTGGAACTCTGACTGTACCTCTGTCGATGGTTGTGGCTGGTCGCCACGATGGGAGTGCCGGTTCCGGATGCTGACGCAACTGACCAAGGTCGTGAGGACAAAGGCTGCGCGCATTCTTGTTGCGCTCTATGCCTTTTGCCTGGTCGCGCCGGTTGGATTCGCGTTTGCAGACAGCGCTCTGGCGCACTGCCTGCCAGGTCCAACGCAGGTCCAGCATGCGGGACACGCGCACGGTGAAGCCGCTCATGTTCATCAGGGCATGACGCATGCGGATCACGATCATCAGGCGCCAGCGAATACCGAATCTGCAGATGTGATGCACGACCATGCCGGAATGACTGATTCCGGCGGCAAGTCGACCGCACCCGCTTGCTGCGGCGTTATGTGCATCAGCGCGCTTCCGGCCAGCATGTTTGAGTTGATGCCTCGAACGATGACTCACGCATCGGTCGTTGCGTCCTCCGACGCCGGAATTTCCGGCGAAGCCCCCGACCGCCTTTATCGCCCCCCAATCGTCCTCCTGTCGATCTGATCGCCGGCGCTGCGGCTGAATAGTCGCGCGCCTTCGAAGCCGTTTGACATTCGAGGATATGATGCCCGCGCAAAATCTGGCGAGGCTCGCTGCCGTTGATCCGGTGGCGACGACACTCGTGCCGGTGCCGTTCAAAGCACTATTTCTATCGCTCGCCCTGCTGTTTCTCGCAGGCTGCGCCACCAAGCCTGCAGTTTCGGCTGGGCCGGACCCGTCCGATCCGGGCGCGCGGACATCGCGCACCGAATACAGCTCTACACTCGGGCGTTACACGTCCCAAAGACCGGTGGCTCCTGCTGCCTGGAAGAAACAGAACGAGCAGGTCGCGCCCGCTCCGAAATCCAGTGAGTAGGTGCATCATGCCAGCTCAGGATTTCAGGACTCTCACCCATATCGCAGCGCTGGATGATAGTGTCGCGCGCCGCGTCCGCAGGTGGATGATGGCAAGTACCGCCCTTCTGCTGCTGTCGGGCTGCGCTTCGTTCTCGCCGGATGGCGGGATGAGCGTGGTTACGGCCACGGTGTCGCAAGACCTCGGCAAGAATGCCGCCGCCTTGCGCACGCCGGATGAGGCGGCGGCCGCCCGCAGCACAACCGCGCGGCTGCTCTCGAAGCCGTTATCTGCGGATGCAGCTGTTCAGATCGCGCTTCTGAACAATCGCGGATTGCAGGCGGCTTACAACGAACTCGCCATCGCGGAAGCCCAGGCAGTGGAGGGCAGCCTGCCGCCGAATCCTGCAATTTCACTGTCGCGGATGGCGGGATCGGTCGAAGTTGAAGTCGAACGCAAGATTGTCGCCAACGTGCTGGCGCTTGCAACATTGCCGGTTCGTTCGGAAATCGCAGCGGCTCGCTTCCGGCAGGCACAGATCGTGGCCTTGAGTGAAACGCTGCGGGTCGCAGCGGACACGCGGCGCGCCTACTATCGCGCCGTCTCAGCGCGCGAACTCGCGGGCTTTCTCGCAGAGGCCCAGTCCGGGGCCGAAACAGCGGCGAAATTCGCCACCCGGCTCGGCGAGACCGGTGGAATGAACAAGCTCGATCAGGCGCGCGAGCAGGTGTTTTACGCCGACCTCACCGCGCAACTCGCCACCACACGTCAGCGCGCTGCGAGCGAGCGGGAAGCGCTGATCCGCGCCATGGGATTGTGGGGCGACGATCTGGCATTCCGGATGAGCACTGCGCTGCCGCCGTTGCCATCGCGGCCGCAATCGCTGCCGGGCATCGAGACCGAGGCGGTTCGTCGTCACGTCGATCTCCAGATCGGGCGGATCGAGCTGGATGCGCTGGCAAAATCCTACGGACTGACGCAGGCGACGCGCTTCATCAACGTGCTGGATGCCGGGCTCACCGGAAAAACCTTCAGGGACAAGGCAACCGGAGAAAAAGCCCGCGAGCGCGGCTTTGACGTTGAACTTCAGGTTCCGATTTTCGATTTCGGCGAGGTTCGCGTCAGGGAAGCCGAGGCTACCTACATGCACGCGGTCAACCGCCTGACGGAGCGGGCGGTCAATGTTCGATCAGAAGCGCGCGACGCCTATCGCAGCTACCGGTCGTCCTATGACATCGCGAACCACTACCAGCGAGAAGTTCTGCCGCTGCGCAAGATCATCTCCGACGAAACCCTGCTTCGCTACAACGGAATGCTGATCGACGTGTTCTCGTTGCTGGCGGAGGCGCGTCAGCGCATCGCCGCAACGACGGCGGCGATTGAGGCGAGGCGGGATTTCTGGCTGGCCACGACAAATCTCAACACCGCGGTGATGGGCGGAGGTGTTCCCGGACGCGGCGAAGCCGCACGCGCAATGTCCGGCGCATCTGCCGAAGCCCCTCAGCATTGAATGGAGAACGAACAATGATCTCACGCAGAGCAGTTCTCGGATCGGCGGCGGTGCTGGCCGGCGCAAGCGCCGTCAGCGGCCGCGTCCAAGCGGCCAGCATTCCGGAAGCCGCAACCTCGACCGCGACGACGATGCAGCCGCCGCTGTTTCCGTCCAGCGGCCCGGACTATCAGCCCGTCGTCACGCTCAACGGCTGGACGCTGCCCTGGCGCATGAACGGCGACTGGAAGGAATTTCATCTCGTCGCCGAACCCGTGGTGCGCGAATTCGCACCGGGCATGGTCGCACACCTGTGGGGCTACAATGGTCAGGCGCCAGGCCCCACCATTGAGGCGGTCGAAGGCGACAAGGTCCGCATCTTTGTCACCAACAAACTGCCCGAGCACACGAGCGTGCACTGGCACGGCATGCTGCTGCCGAACGGCATGGATGGTGTCGGCGGTCTGACCCAGCCGCACATCAAGCCCGGCAAGACGTTCGTCTATGAGTTCGTGCTGAAGAAGAGCGGCACGTTCATGTACCACCCGCATTCCGACGAGATGGTCCAGATGGCGATGGGGATGATGGGCTTCTTCGTCGTGCATCCGCGCGACCGGAAGTTCATGCCTGTCGATCGTGACTTCGTGTTCCTCGCCAGCGCCTATGCCATCGAGCCGGGGTCGTATCTTCCGAAAGTCGCGGAGATGACCGACTTCAACATGTGGACCTGGAACAGCCGCGTCTTCCCCGGGATCGACACACTCCCGGTTCGTCTCGGCGACCGTGTGCGGGTGAGGATGGGAAATCTCACCATGACCAATCACCCGATGCACATCCACGGTCACGAAATCTTCGTCACCTGCACCGATGGCGGATGGGTGCCTGAAACCGCACGATGGCCGGAAGTCACCATCGATCTGCCGGTCGGCAGCATGCGCGCGTTCGAGTTCGTTGCAGATGCGCCGGGCGACTGGGCATTCCACTGTCACAAGAGCCATCACACCATGAATGCTATGGGCCACGACATCCGCAACTTCGTCGGGGTGCAGAAGCGCGATCTGGTCAAGTCGGTGCGCAAGCTGGTGCCGGATTACATGCCGATGGGAAGCGCCGGCATGGCCGACATGGGCGAAATGGAAATGCCGCTGCCGGACAACACGCTGCCGATGATGACCGGCTTCGGCCAGTTCGGCCCGATCGAAATGGGCGGCATGTTCACGACCGTCAAAATCCGCGAGGGGCTTGCGGCGAACGATTACACCGACCCGCCTCCCTACAAGAACCCCGCTGGAACGGTGGCCTACGAGGTCGCGAGCGCGACGGCGCCTCCCGCGAAACAATCAGCTTCGCCGCCATCGGCAGCGAAGCCTGCGATCGAAATGAAAGTGATCAAGCCTCCCAAGAACCACAAAGGACATTGAAGATGCCTGCTTTGCGAAAATCCAGAATCGTCATGATCGCCGCCACGTTGATGCTGTTGCCGGCATCGTTCGATCGCATATCGGCGCACGACAACCATGCGTCTTATGACGCCGGGGAGCCCGGCGATCCGAAAAAGCCCTCGCGCGAGATCATCGTCGAGATGGGGGACCGGTACTATCACCCGAAACAGCTCCAGGTGAAGCGCGGCGAGCAGGTTCGCTTCGTGCTTCGCAACGACGGCTATGAGGATCACGAATTTCTGCTGGCGACGCCCGAGGCGAACCTCAAGCACGCCGAGGCAATGCAGAAAAATCCCGGCATGGAGCATGACGAGCCGAACGGGATTCAACTCGCGCCGAAGAAATCCGGCGAGATCGTCTGGAAATTCACGAAAGCCGGGACGTTCGAGTTTGCGTGCCTGATCGCGGGGCACCGCGAGGCCGGGATGATCGGCACCGTCGTCGTGAAATGATCGAACCAAGAAACCAGAGGAAAAACATGCGGAAACTTATTCTTGCGACGTCCTGCGTCATCACGCTGTCAGCTCTTCTTCCCGCCGCGCTGGCGCATGCTCAGGCGTTGCCGGTTAGCGGAACCGTCACCAAGATCGATGAGGCGGCCGGCAAAATGACCATCAAGCACGGTCCCATCAAGAAACTGGATATGGAGGGGATGACCATGGTCTTCAGAGCCCAGACCCCGGAAATGCTGAAGCGGGTGAAGGTCGGCGACAACGTCAGGTTCGACGTCGATAAGGTCAATGGGCAGATGACCCTGACCGGAATTGAGAAGGCGAAATAGCCGCTCGATTGCAATGCCGCCGGGTAACGCCTGAAATCCCTGACAAAGCCGTTACCCGGCGTTTTCCCGGCCTTTGCCACCGATCTGTCGCAGTTGATCCCTCAATCGGCCCTAAAGTTCCCGCATGCAACGTGTCGCGGGGAGTGGTGATGATCAAGAAGCTGTTCACGAAATACTTTTTAGAGGTCGTTCCATCGATCGTGGCGACGGTGGTCGGTGCGTACATCGTCACGCACTACATCAACGCCAAGTCGGAGGCCGACAAGCCGAAGGCCGCCATTGCGGCTCCCGCGAAGACCTCCAAGGACGCCGCCCCCCAGACGCTGAAAGCCGACGAGTCCGCCGATAAGGCTGCCAAAGCTGAGAGCGCAAAGGCCGAGGCTGCCAGACTCAAGGCGGAAAAACTTGCCCTCGAAAAGGCCGCGGCGGAGCGATCGGCGGCTGATCGGGCAGAGAACGCGAAGAAGGCCGCCGAAAAACTTGCCGCCGAAAAGGCTGCCAGTGACAAGGCTGCCGCCGACAAATTCGCCAGCGACAAGGCTGCCGCCGAGAAGCGGGAGCGGACCGCCGCGAAGCCTGCGCCCGCTGCGCCGATGCCTGCTGAGGCGAATGCTGCACCTGACGACAAGCGCGATGCCAACGATCTGGCGCGGGCCGCGATCGAGCGGCTGCGCAACGCCGGGCCTCGCGCTGTACCCGAGCCGCCGCGTGCGCAGGAAGCTGCGCGCGCCGAAGAGCCGGCGAAGGCTCAGGAGCGTGCCCGGGTCAACAGCGTCGTCTATGCTCCCGCCGCTGCCCCGCAACAACCATCGATCCAGCCGCTGCCGCCTGCGGTCACCGTTGCGCCGCCGCCAAGCGAGGCCGCCGTCGCGGCTCCAGCGCCATTTCCACAGCCAATCTCCGGATCGTCCGACATCCGTGCCGACGACGGTTTACGGCTGACGCCGCCGGCGGACATTCCATCGCGACCGCTCGATCTACGTGCGAAACAGGGGCGCACGTCGGTGACCGAGGACGTGATGTCCGCCGCGAAATCGGTCTTCCATGCCGTGGTGCCGGAATCGAACTAGGCGGCGCGTACTCGGGACAGTTTGAAATGAGAGAGCCGCTGCTTCTCTCGTTTCAACCAGCGTGTTGTCTTAAGCCGCTCAATAGCACCGCGTGATATTTACGCTTACGGTTTCCTCTGCGCCTTCGCGCCGAGGAACCTTGACGGTCTGCTTGGTGCATTCCTGGACATAAGGTCTGTCAGACGGTGCGACCGCTGGCGGATATCGATGTGACCAGTCCCAGGGAACGTCGTAGGTGTAGGTATAACGGATATCGCCGGATGCGGGCGGCACGGCCCCTACGCCGGGTTCGGCATACGACGGGTCGTAGAAGTAGCCTGCCGTGCCCGGCCAGAACGCTCTGGCGTTGTGCCCCCGGTGACGCTGCAGCGGCCGGCCGGTTGATGGACGGAAAGCCGGACGCGCCGAAACAGACCCTCCAGCATACGTGGCTGCCGGATCGGCAAATGTCTCGTTCGGGGCAAGGATAAGCGCTCCCACGCCGAGAGAGGCGATAAGCGCTCCATACATTCTATACGTCATGGCACGCACCAGTTCTAAGTTGCGAGCTGCACTCAAGGCACGCTAGGTCGCGCCTTTGGGGCCCGCAAACGTAGAATTAGTAATTGGTTAAGGCTTAATCTTAACGGGTCGGCTGGTGGCATCGACAATATCCAGAAATTCCCTGACGGTGCTGACGGCCCCGGGGCTGGTCGCGAGATAGCCGGGAAGTTCGGCGACCGCATCGTGAAACGCGCTGCCCTTCATGATGTCGAGCACGCGGCGCATCGGTTCGGTGTCGAGAAACGCCCTGCGGCAAACGAAGAAATAATCCTCCGTCAACAGCCGCACGAAATCGAGCCCGAACTGCCTTGCCGCGGCCTCGACGCCGAACGCCGCATCGGCCATGCCGCTGGCGACATAGGCAGCCACAGCGGCATGGGTGAATTCCATCTGCTGCGCGCCGTTGATCTTCGCATCGTCGATCCTGTGCTGTGCCAGCAACTGGTCGAACAGCGTCCGCGTTCCGGAATCGTGATCGCGGTTGACGAAGCGGGCCTTTGTATCGACGAGATCTTTCAGCGATCCGATGTTGAGTGGATTGCCGGGCTTCACCATCAGACCCATCTCGCGGGTCACGAAACTGATGACGCGATCCTCACGCGGATCGAGCCACTCGCGGCACGCCTTGACGCTTTGCGCGCGCAGTTCTCCGCGCGGGACGTGGACGCCGGAGAGATCGCAGGCGCCCTGCGCCAGCGACACCAGCGAGTTCTGGTTGCTGACATAGCGCAGGTCGACGCCGATGCCCGGCTCCCGGTCGAGCAGTTCGCGCAGCTTTGAGACCGCGAACCCGTGGCTGGCGTGAACGCGGATCACGCTTGGGCGGTGATGCAGGAACGGCTTGATTTCGGTGACAAGTTCCTGCGCGAGATTTTCAAGCTGCGGGCCGAGGCGTGCCTGCATCCGCTGCCCGGCCCACACCAGCTTCTCGCCGAAGGCGGTCAGCGTCGTACCCTTGCCGCGATGGGTCTCGACCAGCGGCACGCCGAAAAACTCGGACCACTGTTCGACCAGATTCCAGACATGGCGGTAGGACAGGCCGGCGTGTTTTGCCGCGCTGGTGAGTTTGCCGGTTGTACGGATTTCGTTGAGCACGCCCAGCATGACGACGGCGGTCTGCGGGCTGCCTTCCTTGTGAAAGCGCCAGACGGGTTCGATCTCGATATGAAACATCGGGCACCTCTAGTTATGAAATGAATTTCATATGATCGTGAGCCACTGGCAAATCATATCATATTTACTCCAGAGCTTTTAGTGGAAAAACTGAGAGAAAGAACAGGAGTATATGATGTCGATTGCATATGATCATTCCCTGGAGTCGCCCCGCGATGCGGTGGTGCTCCGCAAGCAGCTCCTGATCGACGGCCGCCATGTCGAGTCGGTTTCCGGGCGCACCTTCAAGACCCTCAATCCCGCGACAGAGGAGGTCATCGCGGTGATCTCTGAAGGCAACGAGGCCGATGTCGATCGCGCGGTCGCGGCAGCTCGCCGCGCCTTCGAGGGTGTCTGGGGTACCATGCGTCCGGCCGAGCGCGGCCACATTCTGTTCAGGCTTGCGGAATTGATGAAGCAGCACGGCGATGAACTCGCCGAGCTGGAAAGCCGCGACGCCGGCAAGCCGATCTCGGCGGTGCTGCGGCAGGATCTTCCCGCTGCTATCGACACGCTCACTTACTACGCCGGCTGGGCTGACAAGATTCACGGCGACACCGTGCCGACACGCAGCGATGCGCTGACCTACACCGTGCGCGAGCCGGTCGGTGTGGTGGCCGTGATCGTGCCGTGGAATTTCCCGCTGATGATCGGCATGTGGAAACTCGCACCGGCGCTGGCCTGCGGTTGCACCATCGTGATGAAGCCTGCCGAACTGACCTCGCTGTCGGCGCTGCGCCTCGGCGAGCTTGCGCTGGAAGCAGGCCTGCCGCCGGGTGTGCTGAACATCGTGCCGGGTCCGGGCCGTGTGGTCGGCGATGCGCTGGTCAATCATCCCGATGTGGACAAGGTGACCTTCACCGGATCGCCCGGCGTCGGCCGCGGCATCCTTCGCGGTGCGGCGGGCAACTTCAAGCGCGTGTCGCTCGAACTCGGCGGCAAATCGGCCAACGTGATCTACGACGATGCCGATCTGGATGCGGCCACCAAGGCTGCGGCGGCGGGGATCTTCTTCAATGCGGGGCAGGTGTGCTCGGCCGGTTCGCGCGTGCTCGCGCACGAGAACGTCTACGACGAAGTGGTCGAGCGGCTCGCGGCGCGCGCGAAAGCCCTGCGCATGGGCGACACCGCCGACAGGGCCACGGCGCTCGGACCGGTGATTTGCGAAAAGCAGATGAAGTCGATTCTCGACTACGTCGATGTGGGTCAGAGGGAAGGCGCATCACTCGTCACCGGCGGCCAGCATGTCGGCGATCGCGGCTACTACATCAGCCCGGCGGTGTTCGCCGATGTGAAGCACGAGATGCGGATTTCGCAGGAAGAAATCTTCGGCCCCGTGGTCAGCGTCATCAAGTTCAAGGATGAAGCCGATGCGCTGAGGATCGCCAACGGCACGGCGTTCAGTCTCGCCGCTGGCGTGTGGAGCCGCGACATCGGTCGCGTGCAGCGTTTCGCGAAGAAGGCGAAGGCCGGCACCGTCTGGATCAACACCTATGGCTATACCGACGTGCGGTTGCCGTGGGGCGGTGCGGGCGATTCAGGTTTCGGCCGCGAACACGGCACCGAAGCTCTCGCCAACTTCACCGAGCCGAAAGCGGTGTGGATGAATCTGAACGTGTAGGTGTGATGTTGTCATGGCCGGGCGTAGTCGTCCGAAGGGACGGCGCCTATGTCACGGCCATCTCGATAAAGCGGGCACGATGCCTGATCTGTCGGGATCACCGGGACAAGCCCGGTGATGACAGGAGACAGCTCAAGCACAAACGCGGGCCGCAGGGCCCGCGTTTTGGTGTGTGGTGAGGCTACGTGCTCTCAGCCTTGCTGAATGCCGTCGTCCATGATCCGATGCAGCCGGCCAGGCCGTCATTTCGTCTGCATGGGGTCATGAAGAGTCTTCAGTCGATCGTGATGCTTGCGATAGCCGCCTATGCCGCGGTCGCGGTCGCGCTGTATGTCTTTCAGCGGGCGCTGCTCTATCCCGCGCCGCAGACCACGCGAACCGATCCTGTGACGGCGGGATTTCCGGAAGCGCGGGAGGTCGTGCTCGAAACCAAAGACGGCGAGAAAGTCATCGTCTGGCACGTCCCGCCGAAGCCGGGCAAACCGGTGGTGCTGTTCTTTCACGGCAACGGCGAAGTGCTGGCGTGGCGCGTGCCGCGCTTTCGCGCCATCACCGCAGACGGCACCGGCCTCATCGCGTTGTCGTTTCGTGGGTACGGCGGCTCCAGCGGCAAACCCACCGAAGACGGATTGCTGAACGACGGAGCGGCGGCTTATGCGTTCGCAGCGGCGCACTATCCGCCGGAGCGCATCGTGCCGTGGGGCTACTCGCTCGGCAGCGGCGTCGCGCTCGCCATCGCCGCGAGCAGGCCGGTCGGAAAACTCGTTCTTGAAGCGCCCTACACATCGATCGCCGATATTGCCGCGTCGCTGTTCTGGTACATGCCGGTGCGCTGGCTGATCCAGGACAGTTTCCGGTCCGACGAGCGAATCGCCGGTGTGAAAGTGCCGCTGCTGATCATGCACGGAGAGAAGGACACGGTGGTCCCGGCGCAATTGGGACTGCGGCTGTTCGATCTTGCTCCCGGCCCGAAACGCTTTGTGCCGTTCCCGCTCGGCACCCACGTCAACCTCGACGACTATGGTGTTGTCGACGTCGCGCGTGCCTTTATGGCTGGCCAGGATTAGCTGTCGCTCAAATAAAAACGCGGACCGTGAGGCCCGCGTTTTCGTATTCAAAATTGTTGAGTTCGCTTAGCGCGGTCCACGCGGACCGGTGCCTGCACCTGCGCCGCCACGGCCACCAGCAGCGCCGCGATCGCCGCCCG
>JAUSAX010000091.1 GCA_030652315.1 Afipia sp.
CTGCACGCCGGGCATGTTGATGGCCGCGCAGGATATCCTGATCCATGAGCCCCAGGCGGACCGTGAGCAAATTCGCGAGCACCTGTCCGGCAACTACTGCCGCTGCACGGGGTATCACGCGATCATCGACGCTGTGGAAGCGACGGCCCGTGCACGTTCGGAGCAGGCGCGATGAACGGCGGCTCCGAAAAGAAACCCGGTCTTTCGGTTCTGGATCGCCCGAATTCGTACATCGGAAAGACGGTGCCGCGCCCGAATCTCGATCGGCTGATGCAGGGGCGTGGGCAGTATGTCAGCGACATGGTGCTGCCGCGCATGGCGCACGCGGTATTCCTGCGATCGCCCTACGCGCATGCCAAGATCCTGAACATTGATGCGACCGCGGCAAAGGTCATGCCTGGGGTTATTGCGGTCGTCACCGGTGCGGAACTGGCGAAAATCATTACGCCTTGGGTTGGCGTGCTATCCCATCTCAAAGGTCTCAAGTCGGCTCCGCAGCACGCGATCGCGATTAATCGCGCCTGCTGGCAGGGAGAGGCAGTGGCGGCGGTTATCGCGACCAGCCGGGCGCTCGCCGAAGATGCCGCCGAGGCTGTGTTGGTGGATTACGAAGAACTTGTCCCGGTGACGGATATGCGCACGGCGCTCGATCCCGATACGCCGGTGATTCATGCGGATCTCGGGGACAACCTGGCCTTCGAGCGCAATCTCGATGCCGGAGCCGTCGATCAGGCCTTCAGGGATTCGGACGAGGTTGTGGAAGCCGAGTTCGTCTTTGGTCGCCACACCGGTGTCACACTGGAGCCCCGCGCGGTTCTGGCTGACTGGAATTCCGGAGAGGAGCGTCTGACCGTTTATCTGGGCACGCAGGCGCCGCACATGGTGCAGAATATCGCCGCCCTGCATCTGGGTCTCGATGAGGCGCAGGTTCGCGTGGTGTGCAAGGATGTCGGCGGTTCGTTCGGCATCAAGGTCCACATCTATGCCGACGAAATGGCGACTCTTGCACTGTCGAAGTTGCTGCGCCGTCCGATCAAGTTCGTTGCCGACCGGGTCGAGAGCTTCAATACCGATATTCATGCGCGCGATCACGTCTGCAAGGCGCGCATCGGCGTCAGCAAGGACGGGGCCATCAACGCATTTGAGATTGATGACGTTACCGGCATTGGTCCGTACTCGATGTATCCGCGCACCAGCGCGATCGAGGCCAATCAGGTCGTCAATCTGGTAGGTGGGCCCTACACGACGCAGAATTATCGCGCACGAACCCGCGTTGTCTTCCAGAACAAAAACGTCACCTGTCAGTATCGTGGCGTCGGGCATCCCATTGCCTGCTCGATCACCGAAGGGCTGGTCGATCTTGCCGCGCAGCGGATCGGGATGGATCCGATTGAAATTCGCCGCCGCAATCTTATTCGCGACGACGCCTATCCTTGCGGCTCGCCGTCAGGACTCAAATTTGAGGCGCTGTCGCATCACGCGTCGCTCGATAAGCTCGTCGCAATGATGGACTACGACGCGTTGCGCGCCGAACAGGCAGAGTTGCGCAAGCATGGGATCTATCGCGGCATCGGCATCGGAAGCTTTATCGAGGTCACCAATCCCAGCGCGGCATTCTACGGCGTGGGCGGTGCGCGGATTTCGTCGCAGGACGGTGTCGCCGTGCGCCTGGACGCCACCGGCCGGGTGATTTGCCAGACCAGCATCACCGAGCAGGGGCAGGGGTCAGAATCTCTGACCGCGCAGATCGTCGGAAGCGTGCTCGGCGTATCGATGGAACGCGTTCGCGTCATTCTGGGGGATACCGACAACACGCCTTATGGTGGCGGCACCTGGGCGTCGCGTGGAGCGGGCATTGGAGGCGAGGCCGCGTTGCAGGCTGCGAAGGTGCTCCGTAAAAACATTCTGGATGTCGCGGCGGCCATTCTTCAAGCCAAGCCGGGTAATCTCGATATCGTCGATAACGCCGTAGTGGATATTGATGGTGGACAGCAGCGCATCGAATTGCATGAGCTGGCGCGCATCGTGTACTTCCGGCCCGACACCTTACCGCCAGGATTCCAGCCCGAACTGATGGCGACCCGCCATTTCGTACCGCGTGAGTATCCCTTCGCGTTCACCAATGGTGTTCAGGCCTCGTGGCTAGAGGTTGATCCTCAGACAGGCTTTATCAAACTGCTCAGGCATTGGGTGGTCGAGGACTGCGGCACCATCATCAATCCTCAACTGGTGGACGAGCAGATCCGCGGCGGCGTGGTCCAGGGTCTGGGTGCCGCGCTTTACGAACACTGCATCTACGACGAGCGCGGACAGCTCACCAATGCCAACATGGCGGACTATCTCGTGCCGATGTCGGGCGAGATGCCGGATATCGACGTCGCGCACGTTGTCTCTCCCACGCTTGAGAGCGAACTGGGCGCCAAGGGAGCGGGAGAAGCGGGGACCGCTGCTGCGGCCGCTGTGGTCAGTAACGCCGTCAATGACGCGCTCTCGCCGTTCAACGTCACAATTACCGAAATTCCGCTGACGCCACGAGTCGTTCTCGCAGCGCTTGGGCGGATCTGATCGACACCACAAAGAATATCAACCTCGGAGGAATACATGGCCAAGAAGACGACAGGATCCATCTCTCGCCGCCGCTTGCTGACAACCGCCAGCGCTGGCGCTGTCCTCGCGGCGTCGCCGTTTCGCATCAATCTTCTTCAGGCGCAGGAACCGACCATCAAGGTTGGATTTCCCGTGCCGCTGACCGGGCCCTACGGCACCGAGGCGCAGGACCAGGTTCGCGCAGCGGAAGTAGCCATCGCCGAATTCAACGAGAAGGGCGGGCTCAACGGCCGCAAGGCCGAGCTGCTCGTGCGCGACGACAAGCTCAATCCTGGCGAGGCAGCGACCCGCACTCTGGAATTGATCGAAAAGGAAAAGGTCAATTTCATCGTCGGCAGCCTGTCGGCTTCCGTCCAGCTCGCGGTGAACAACGTCACCAAGGAACGCGGGATCATCTACAATTCGATCAGCCAGTCCGATGAAATCAACGAGGTCAAGGATTTCAGCAAGTACACGTTCCACGAAGCTCTCACGCCGCACCTGACCGCAGGCGCGGTTGGCCGCTATGCTTTCCCGAAGTTTGGCAAGAAAGTCGCGTTCCTCACGGCTGACTATGCCTATGGCCACGAAATGGTTCGTGGCTTCCAGGCAGCAGGCAAGGCTTTTGGCGTTGAGACGCTGGCAGACATCCGCCACCCGCTCGGCACCACGGACTTCTCGGCGTTGCTGCCGCGCATCCAGGCGCTGAAACCGGACATTCTCATCATCAACAATTTCGGCCGCGATCAGCAGATCGCGCTCAAGCAGGCAACCGACTTCGGCATGAAGAAGTCAATGAAGCTCGTCGCGCCGATCCTGCTGTACACTGGCCGCCTCGCGGCCGGCGCGCAGGCTTTCGAAGGCGTTGTTGGCGGCACTTCTTACTATTGGGGCATCGAGGACAAGGTTGCGTCGGCGAAGGCCTTCAACGACCGTTTCCGCAAGATGCATGGTGGCAAGGTGCCGTCGGACTACGGCGCTTTGGGTTATGCGGGCGTCATGACGCTGCTGATGGGCGCCAAGGCCGCCGGCACGCTCGACACCGACAAGGTGATCGCCGCAGTCGAAGCGCTCAAGTACGACTACTACAAAGGCCCCGAGTACTATCGCAAATGCGACCACCAGGCCGTGCAGTCGGTTCTTATCATCGAATCCAAGTCGAAGCCCGAGAAGGGCGATGCCGACGTCTTTAATGTCGTCGCCACCGAGGAGCCGAGCGAGCAGAACCTGCGCACCTGCGAAGCGCTCGGTCACAAGTCCTGAACCATCTGAACTAACGGACGCGCGTCCATCATGGGCGCGCGTCTTCTCTGGAGATATCCATGGCCGGTTTGAGTTTCGATCTGATCGCGTTGCAGTTGTTCACCGGTCTGGCGCTCGGCGCGATCTACGTGCTTTTCGCTATTGGGCTGTCGCTGATCTTCGGCATGTTGACCGTTGTGAATTTCGCGCACGGTGCCTTCTATATGGTCGGCGCATATGTCGGGCTGTTCCTGCTCTCGCTGGGAGGAAACTTCTGGCTTTGCCTCATTGCGGTTCCCTTGATCGTCGGCACTGTCGGTCTCGTTGTGGAGCGCTTCCTGATCCGGCCGCTGTATGGCCGCGGCATCGACTATCCACTGCTTCTGACATTCGGCCTGAGCTATGTGATGGTTGAACTCATCCGTATTGCGTTCGGCAAGAGCGGCTATCCGTTCGACACGCCTGAGATCCTGCAGGGTGCGGTTAATATCGGTGTCGGATATTTCCCGCTCTACCGCCTGTTCGTCATCGGTATCGCGGCGGCGGTTCTTCTGGGTCTTTGGCTCTTCCTCGAGCGCACGAGCTTCGGCCTGATCATCCGCGCGGGTGCGCGTGACCCTCAGATCGTCCGCGTGCTCGGCGTTAATGTTTCGCAGGTCTGGCTGTTTGTTTTCGGCATCGGCTCCGGAATTGCGGCATTGGCCGGACTTCTCGCCGCGCCACTGCAAGGCGTTATTCCTGAAATGGGAGCGACGATTCTTGCCGAGGCGTTTGTCGTGACAGTTGTCGGCGGCATGGGCTCGATCGGGGGCGCAGTCATCGCTGGTCTTCTCGTTGGCGTGGTCGTCAGTATGACGTCGCTGTTCGCGCCCGAAATGGCGAAGGTTTCGATTTTTGCCTTGATGGCAGTAGTTCTTCTCGTCCGTCCGCAAGGCTTCTTCGGCCGCGCCGGGCTCATGAGCTGAGGCGAGCAAAACAATGAATGAACTTTCACAGACTCTGACCCAGCCGGGCGTTGCTTCGGCAAGCTGGTTCGATTTCGCCAAGCGTCATCGGGCCATCCTTGCCAGCATTTTTGTGCTGGTGTTTCCCCTGGTGATGCCGTTCACGGCATTGGCCGTGAACATCCTGATTTACGGACTCTACGCGCTCGGGTTCAACCTGTTGTTCGGATATCTCGGACTGCTGTCATTCGGGCACGCGGCGCTGTTCGGAACCGGATCCTATCTCTGCGGAATCGCAATCGTGCATTTCGGATTGCCGTGGTATCTCGCCATCGTGGTCGGAATTATCGGCGGCGCTGTCATGGCGGCTGCGATCGGCGCGCTGGCGATCCGCACCCGCGGCATCTACTTCGCCATGGTGACGATGGCGCTTTCGCAGTGCGTGTTCTATCTGTTCTATCAGGCGGTCGACTGGACCGGCGGCGAGAACGGCTTACGCGGCATTAACGTCCGGATCATCGACATATTCGGGTTGAAGTTCGACTTCATCAATCCACTGACGCGCTACTATGTTGTCGCTGCGTTCGTCATTCTGGCGCTGTTCATGCTGTCCCGAATTCTGGCATCGCCGTTCGGTGCGGTGATTGAAGCCGTCCGGGAGAACGAAGCGAGAGCGCGTGCGTCGGGATACAATGTGACTCTCACGCGGCTCATTACCTTCATCCTGTCCGGCGCGTTCTGCGGATTGGCGGGCGCTCTGATGGCGCTGCACCTGTCCATCGTGCCAATCGAGATTCTTCATATCGAAACCTCCGGCATGGTTGTGATGATGTCGCTGCTGGGAGGAATGGGGACGTTCTTCGGTCCGTTCGTCGGAGCGGCAGTATTCATGATGCTGGAGAATCTGGTCTCGATCTGGACCGTTCACTGGCAGCTGTTCGTGGGCGCGGTGTTCATGATCTGCGTCCTGTTCTTCCCGGCCGGAATCTGGGGAACGATCTTGAAGTGGATCAATAAATGACGACGGCAGACACATCCTCGCAGGTTATTCTGCGCACCACCGGTGTGAGCAAATCGTTCGGGAAGTTCGTGGCCCTGAACAACATCTCGGCTGAGTTCTCGCGGAATGCGATCACGTCCATTATCGGGCCGAATGGCGCCGGGAAGAGCACCTATTTCAACCTTTTGTCGGGTGCTTTTCCTCCGTCTACCGGCAAGGTCGAGTTCGAGGGACGCGACGTCACCAATATCGCGCAGCATGAGTTTGCGCATATGGGCATCGCCAAGTCCTTCCAGATCACCAACGTTTTCCCGTTGCTGACGACTCGTGAGAATGTTCGCGTCGGGCTGCAGGCGTTCGTCTCGCGTTACAATATTTGGCGGCCCCGGGCCAAGCTCCCCGGACTTGTCGAAAAGGCCGATGCGCTGCTTGCACAAGTAGGACTCTGGGACAGGCGCGAGCGGCTGGCGAAGGAACTCGCGCATGGCGAACAGCGCGCGCTCGAAATCGGAATGGCGCTGGCCGCAAATCCGCGGCTGTTGCTGCTGGACGAACCGACGGCAGGCATGAGCCCGGAAGAGACCCGGGTGATGATGGACCTCATCGTCAAGCTGGCCAAGGAGCGCACCGTCATCCTGGTCGAGCACAAGATGAAACTGGTGATGGGTATCAGCGACCGGGTGCTCGTGCTTCATCATGGCGAACTGCTCGCGCAGGGAACGCCGACGGACGTCCGCCAAAACGAACAGGTCAAGCGGGTCTATCTTGGCCAGCGGGAGCACTAAAGCGATGTTGCGTGTCGAAAATCTGAACTCCTGGTACGGCGCAAGCCACGTGCTGCAGGACATCGGCCTTGAGGTGAACAAGGGCGAGATCGTTTGTCTGATCGGCCGTAACGGTGCCGGCAAGACCACAACCCTGAAGTCGATCATCGGCCTGCTGGACAAGACGCGTGGGTCGGTAACGTTCAAGGGTAAGGAAGTGCTGGGCCAGCCGGCGCATATCCGCTTCGGCTTGGGACTGGCCTATGTCCCCGAGGAACGCCGGATCGTGCAGGGACTGAGTGTGCGGGAAAACCTGCGGCTCGGCCTCGTCGCGTCGCCCGACAAGAAGGACGAGGTTCGGCGCATCGCTCAGATCGCCGAGATCTTCCCGCGCTTGGCAGAGCGGCTGGATCAGGAAGCCGTCACGATGTCCGGCGGCGAGCAGCAGATGCTCGCGATTGCGCGCGCCATGATCGCCCGGCCGGACCTCATCATGCTCGATGAGCCTTCCGAGGGCATCATGCCGGTGCTCGTCGATGAGATGTTCGAACTGTTCCGCAAGATGAAGTCTGAGGGGACGACCATTTTGCTCGTCGAACAGAACGTGGAACTGGCGCTCGATATCGCCGATCGTGCCTACGTGCTGGATCAGGGTTCTGTCGTGCATCATGCGACCGCAGCCGCGCTGCTGGCCGACGACGAAATCAAGGAGCGTTACTGCTCGGTTTAGCCAAAAGGCTTGCCGATGCATTCGCTCGTCCATTGAATTATCGTTCGATAAATAGAATAAGGAAAACCATCATGAAGGTCGATAGAGCCGCAATCTATGAAGCCGCCAAGAAGCTCTCGAACTGGGGCCGTTGGGGCGCGGACGATCAGATCGGAACGCTCAACAACGTCACTCCGGAAGACGTCATCAACGCGGGCAAGCTGATCAAGAAGGGGAAGGTCTTCGCGCTCGGTCTGTCGCTGAAGGAGCCGATTCAGTCCGGATTGTTCGGCGGGCGCTGGAATCCAATCCATACCATGCTGGCGACGGGCACCGACGCTGCTGCGGGTAATCAGGACATCCCGTCACCCTATCTGCGCTACGCCGATGACGCGATCAATATGCCCTGTCAGGCTTCGACGCAGTGGGACGCTCTTTGCCACATCTTCCTTGATGACAAGATGTACAACGGCTACGACGCCAAGCTGGTCGATGCGCGCGGCGCCAAGAAGCTCGGTATCGAGCATACGCGCGACAAGATGGCAGGCCGCGGGGTATTACTCGATATGGCCCGTTTTAAGGGTGTTGAATCGCTCGACGATGGCTATGCGATTACCAATGCGGACCTCGATGCGTGCGCGACGAAGCAGGGCGTCGAAATTCGCAAGGGCGACTTCGTGATTGTCCGCACCGGCCATCAGGAGCGTTGCCTGAAGAAGAAGGATTGGTCTGGATACGCGGGCGGCGATGCGCCGGGTATGGCGTTTGAAACCTGTTACTGGATTCGCGAAAAAGACATCGCTGCGATCTGCACCGACACTTGGGGATGCGAAGTCCGCCCGAACGAAACGAACGAGGCCAATCAGCCTTGGCATTGGGTGGTAATCCCGGCGATCGGGATTTCCATGGGCGAAATCTTCTATCTGAAGGAACTGGCGGAAGATTGCGCGCAGGATAAGGTGTATGAATTCTTCTTCGCCGCGCCGCCGATGCATTTGCCGGGCGCGGCCGGATCGCCGATCAATCCTCAGGCAATCAAGTAATCGCGGAGAAATCTGATGGCAAAGTATCTCAAGCGCAGCCGGGATGCTGCCCAGCGGGCTGAAGACGATTCAAAAGTTCGCGCCGCAGTCGAGGGAATTCTCGCGGACATCGAGAAGCGCGGCGATGACGCGGTTCGCGAACTGTCGGTGAAATTCGACCAGTGGGATCGCAAGGACTACCGGTTGACCGATGCCGAAATCAAGGATTGCGTCGGGCAGCTGTCCAAGCGGAACATCGACGATATCAAGTTCGCGCAGGAGCAGGTTCGCAATTTCGCCCAGCACCAACGCGATTCGATGAAGGATGTCGAGGTCGAAACGCTGCCGGGCGTTGTGCTCGGCCACAAGAACATTCCGGTCAATTCCGTCGGCTGTTATGTTCCTGGCGGAAAATATCCGCTGCTGGCGTCTGCACATATGTCTGTCATCACTGCAAAGGTTGCCGGCGTCTCGCGCATCATCACCAGTGCGCCGCCGTTCCAGGGCAAGCCGGCTCCGGCCATTGTCGCCGCGCAGCATCTTGCAGGTGCGGACGTCATCTATTGCCTCGGCGGCATTCAGGCTGTCGGTGCGATGGCAATTGGAACGGGATCGATCGCGCCGGTCGATATGCTGGTCGGACCGGGCAATGCGTTCGTGGCAGAGGCTAAGCGTCAGCTTTACGGGCGCGTCGGCATCGATTTGTTCGCAGGCCCAACCGAAACGCTGGTGATCGCCGACGACACTGTGGACGGCGAGATTTGCGCGACCGATTTGCTCGGGCAGGCTGAGCACGGACCAAATTCTCCCGCGATCCTGCTTACTAACTCCGAGAAGCTCGCATGCGAGACCATGGCGGAGATTGAACGCCTCCTGAAGATCTTGCCGACCGGGGTTGTCGCGGCCAAGGCTTGGGAGGATTACGGCGAAGTGATCGTCTGCGATTCCGAAGAGGAAATGGTGAAGGAAGCAGATCGCATTGCCTCCGAGCACGTGCAGGTGATGACCCGGGATCCGGACTACTTTTTGAAGAACATGACCAACTACGGCGCGTTGTTCTTGGGAGCGCGCACCAACGTAGCTTACGGCGACAAGGTGATCGGCACCAACCACACCCTGCCGACCAACAAGGCGGCACGTTACACCGGTGGTTTGTGGGTTGGTAAGTTCCTCAAAACCGTGACATACCAGCGCGTCCTGACGGACGAGGCATCTGCCATGATCGGCGAATATTGCTCGCGCCTCTGCATGCTGGAAGGTTTTGCCGGTCATGCCGAGCAGGCCAATGTTCGCGTCCGGCGTTATGGCGGGCGCAACGTGCCGTACGCGAGCGCCGCCGAATGAGCGGCCTGTCGCTGCCGACAACGCCGACCTTCCGGTTGGATGGCCGGCGCGCCCTGGTCACCGGGGCAGGCCGTGGGATCGGCCTGGCCGCGGCCGCGGCACTGGCGGAAGCGGGCGCACATGTCACGCTTTGCGCACGGACTGCGAGCGAGATCGACGAGGCGGCAGCGGCTCTACGCAAGAAGGGCTTTTCGGCGGATACCCTCGCGCTCGATGTGACGGACGTGGCGGCCTTTCGCGCGGCGATTGACGCGCGGGAACCGTTTCATGCTTTTGTCAATAATGCGGGGACCAACCGGCCCAATCCGTTCACCGACGTGCCGGTCGAGGATTTCGATGCGGTGATGAACCTGAACGTACGCGCGGCTTACTTTGCTGCACAATCCGTCGCAAGACGAATGGTCGCGGCCGGCGTTCGTGGCTCGATTATCAATATGTCATCGCAGATGGGGCATGTCGGCGGCGCAAACCGCTCGCTCTATTGTGCGTCGAAGTGGGCGATGGAAGGTTTCTCCAAAGCGATGGCGCTTGACCTCGCTGCTAGCAAAATCCGCGTCAATACGCTGTGTCCAACGTTTATCGAAACGCCGATGACAAGGCCTTTCTTCGAAAATGCTGCATTCAAGGAGAGCGTGCTCTCGAAAATCAAGCTCGGACGCCTCGGCACGGTCGAAGATCTGATGGGCGCGATCGTATTCCTTGCCAGCGATGCGTCAGCGCTAATGACAGGCTCGTCCTTGATGATCGACGGCGGATGGACAGCAGACTGATGCCTCGCCTCAGCGCAGTGAGTTAAGGCAGCTGTAACCGCGCTGCGTCGTAGATCTGGATCGTCGATGGTTCGGACAGCATACTCCGCAGCGCCTTCACAAACTCGCGCGACGCCGGCACCTGAAAATGAGCCATCAAGGCTTGCCTGTCGGCCCATTGCTCGACGAATACGAAGTGAAGCGGATTTTCGCAGTCGACATGAACCGCATGCGAAATGCAGCCGGGTTCGGTGCGTGAGCGATGAACGTGTTCCAGGCTGAGCCTGCGAACCTCGTCGAATGTTTCGGCTTTTGCGCACGCATCGCCGGTCACGACAATCATGTGTCTCTCCCCAAGCTGTTCCCACCAAGGCGGCTTTGCCAGCTGATAGATCGCGCGCGGACTAACCCATCGGGACGCTTATGGAAGAGCGGCGCGGTGTTGATTTCACTGCGCCGCCAATTCTTAGGCCTTGGCGACCTCGTGGCTCGCCATTGTCTCCAGCGCTTTCACCATCGCCGAATGATCCCAGGCCTTGCCGCCTTGAGCCACGCAGGAATTGAACAGCTGCTGGGCCATCGATGTATTCGGCAATGACAGGCCCAGTGCTCGCGCGCCGTCGAGTGCGAGGTTTAGGTCTTTCTGATGTAGTTCGATGCGGAAGCCTGGATTGAATGTGCGCTTGATCATGCGCTCCCCATGCAATTCGAGAATGCGCGATGTGGCGAGTCCGCCCATCAGCGCCTGCCGCACCAATGCCGGATCGGCGCCTGCCTTCGATGCGAATAGCAGCCCCTCGGCGACAGCCTCGATGGTGAGCGCGACAATGATCTGATTGGCGACCTTGGTGGTCTGGCCGTCGCCGTTGCCGCCGATCAGGGTGATGTTCTTGCCCATCTTGTCGAACAGCGGCTTGACGGTATCGAATGCGCTTTGCGGTCCGCCCACCATGATGGTCAGCGATGCGGCCTTTGCGCCGACTTCGCCGCCGGAGACCGGCGCGTCCAGGTAGTCAGCGCCCTTTGCGTTGATCTTCTTTGCAAATTCTTTCGTCGCGATCGGCGAGATCGAGCTCATGTCGACGACGACTTTTCCCTGCGAAAGTCCTTCTGCAACGCCGCCTGCATTGAACAGCACGGACTCAACATCCGGCGTGTCAGGCACCATGATGATCACGACGCTGGCTTTCTCCGCGATTTCCTTGCCGGACTTGCAGGCGACAGCGCCGGCGGCAACGAGTTCTTTCGACGCGCCGGATTTTTCCGGCACAAACAGGCGATGCCCGGCGGCCTGGAGGTGGCCCGCCATCGGTCGTCCCATTATACCGAGGCCGATGAAACCGATATCGGTCATTCTGATCTCCCTGGTTCTTCTTGATTACGCATCGACCGTATGCGGTTCGTACCACCCAAGACCTTCAAGGGTGGTGGTCTTCGGCTTGTACTCACAGCCGATCCAGCCACGATAGCCGATCTCGTCAAGGTAACGAAAGAGGAAGGGATAGTTGATTTCTCCGGTACCCGGCTCGTTCCGGCCCGGATTGTCGGCCAGTTGGATATGTGCGATGCGGTCCAGATGCTTCTTCATGGTTGGGGCCAGATCTCCCTCCATGATCTGCATGTGATAGATGTCATGCTGGACAAACAGATTCTCCGAGCCGACTTCCGAAATGATCTGGATTGCCTGCTCCGTCCCGTTGAGGAAGAATCCGGGAATGTCGCGCGTATTAATCGGCTCGATCAGCAGCTTGATTTGCTGCTTAGCAAGGGCCCCAGCAGCGTAACGCAGATTCTCCACGAACACGGCGTGAAGCTCCGCCGGATTGGCGTCCGCCGGCGCTATGCCAGCGAGGCAGTTCACCTGTCGGCAGCCCAGCGCCTTGGCGTATTCGATCGCGCGTTTGACGCCGTTGCGGAATTCCGCGACGCGATCTGGAAAGATCGCGATGCCGCGCTCGCCGGTGCCCCAGTTTCCCGCAGGCAAATTGTGCAGCACCTGAGTGAGTCCATGTTGCTGCAACTGTTCGCCCAGCACTGCTTTTTCAAAATCGTAGGGGAATAGATACTCCACGCCCGTGAACCCGGCCGCTTTGGCTGCCGCGAAACGATCGAGGAAGGGCAGCTCGTTGAAGAGCATCGTGAGATTGGCTGCGAACTTTGGCACGCGAAGTATCCCTTTTCTTGTTTGTGTTGGCTGCCGTTAGACAGGCTGCAGCTCGCCGCGGGAGGTCTTCTCCGGGCTCGTTGGCGTGTCGTCGAGCGGCAGATCGAGCACTTCCTCGAATTCGACGATGTTGTCGATTTCGGTCCCCATCGCGATGTTGGTGACGCGCTCGAGGATGAACTCGACCACCACCGGGACGCGATGTTCCGCCATCATCTCACGCGCCGTTGCGAAAGCAGCCTGCGCGTCGTTCGGATCGCGGACGCGGATCGCCTTGCAGCCGAGGCCTTCGGCAACAGCGACGTGATCGACGCCGTAGACACCGAGTTCCGGCGCGTTGATATTCTCGAACGACAATTGCACGTGATAATCCATCTCAAAGCCGCGTTGCGCCTGCCGGATCAGGCCCAGATAGGAGTTGTTCACGACGACGTGGATGTAGGGCAGCTTGAACTGCGCACCGACGGCGAGTTCCTCGATCAGGAACTGAAAATCGTAGTCCCCCGAAAGTGCAACGATCTCGCGCGTCGGATCGGCGGCGCGGACGCCAAGCGCGGCCGGCAAGGTCCAGCCGAGCGGACCAGCCTGACCGGCGTTGATCCAGTTGCGTGGGCGATAGACCCCGAGAAACTGCGCGCCGGCGATCTGCGACAGGCCGATCACGCTGACGTAACAGGTGTCGCGGCCGAATGCCTTGCTCATCTCTTCATAGACGCGCTGCGGCTTGATCGGCACGTTGTCGAAATGACTCTTGCGCAGCATGGTGCGCTTGCGGTCCTGAACTGCTGCGGGCCACGCCTGGCGCTCCTTCAGCTTTCCAGCCTTGCGCCATTCCTTTGCCACCGTGATGAAGAGTTCAAGTGCAGCCTTTGCATCGGAGACGATGCCGAAATCGGGATTGAATACGCGACCGATCTGCGTAGGCTCAATGTCCACGTGCACGAAGGTGCGGCCCTTGGTGTAGGTTTCGACCGATCCGGTGTGACGATTGGCCCAACGGTTACCGATCCCGAGTACGAAATCCGACTCGAGCATGGTCGCGTTGCCGTAGCGGTGGCTGGTCTGAAGGCCGACCATTCCTGCCATCAGGACATGATCGTCCGGGATTGCGCCCCAGCCCATCAGCGTCGGCACCACAGGAACATTGACGATCTCGGCGAACGCCACGAGAAGCTCAGACGCATCGGCGTTGATGACGCCGCCGCCGGCCACGATCAGCGGGCGCTCGGCAGCATTGAGCATGTCGAGCGCCTTCTCGACCTGCCTGCGTGTCGCGGCGGGCTTGTAGACCGGCAACGGCTCGTAAGTCTCATCGTCAAATTCGATCTCGGCCAACTGCACATCGAGCGGCAGGTCGATCAGCACCGGACCGGGACGGCCGGAGCGCATAATATGGAACGCCTGGCTGAAGACACGTGGCACCAATGCTGGCTCGCGCACCGTGACGGCCCACTTGGTGACGGGTTTTGCGATCGACTCGATGTCGACGGCCTGGAAGTCTTCCTTATACATGCGTGCTCGGGGCGCCTGTCCGGTGATGCACAGGATCGGGATTGAATCGGCGATGGCCGAATAGAGCCCGGTGATCATGTCGGTTCCGGCTGGGCCGGAGGTGCCGATGCAGACGCCGATATTGCCTGCCTTGGCGCGGGTGTATCCCTCGGCCATATGAGATGCGCCTTCGACGTGGCGCGCGAGGATGTGATTGATCGATCCACGCTTCTTGAGCGCCGAGTACAATGGATTGATCGCGGCGCCCGGAACGCCGAACGCACAGACGACACTTTCCTTCTCAAGGATACGTACCGCCGCATCGATTGCCCGCATCTTCGCCATGTCACACCTCGACTGGTTAGGTTCGGATGCGATCATCACGGGGACGACGGGTCGTCTCAATGGTCTTGAATTTGTTTCCCGCGATGTGACGTGCGTGCGAAATTCTCCCGCATGATCAAATGGCTAGCGGAGAAGAAAACGTGAAATGCATGCGTGAGCGCGTGGAAGCTACGTTCAGCTTCTGCCTTGGGAAGTCGGCATGACTCCGCCGAGCGCAACAGTCAGTTCGGCAGCGACATCGCGTACGATATTGCCGATGATCGGTACGCGCTCGTCCGTGACGCGTGATGTCATTCCGGATACCGAAATCGCTGCAAGTGGCTCGCTGCAATCGTTGTAAACCACCGCAGCAATGCACCGAAGTCCCATACGGGCCTCCTCGTCATCGACCGCGTAGCCGCGCTGACGGACAATCTGCAGCGCTTTGAACAGCTCGCCGGGCCGCACGATCGATTTCTCTGTCAAACGCGGCATGCCTTGACGGTGGATGATGGCATTCACGTCCTCGTCGGAATAGGTCGCCAGCACCGCCTTGCCGACGCCGGAGGCGACCATGGCCACGCGGCCGCCCACCTTGGTGAGCGAGCGCATGATCTCGCGGCTCTCCATGCGGGTCAGAACGATGATGGTTTCGTCATCGACGACGGCTAGATTGGCGGTTTCCCGCGTCTGGTCGCGCAGCTTGCGCAGATAGGGCATTGCATGGGCGACGAAGTTCCGCCGCCTTGCGAACGTCGATCCGACGGCGAAGCTCCGCGCGCCGATATGCCACTTCGCTTCGCTGCGGTCGAATTGCACGAAGCGCCGCTTCTCAAGCGTCGTCAGCAGGCGATGGACGGTCGAGGTGGACAGGCCGGTGCGCACCGCCAGATCGGTGAGCCGGTAGCCTTCATCGTCTTCGGCAAGGGTTTCGATCAGAGTCAGAGCGCGGTTGACGGACTGCACGCCGCCGTCTTTGCCTTCGGCTTCCGTCTCAACGCCGCTGCGCGGCTCGACGATCTTTCGCCGGATCACACTTTTCTTCATTGCTACCTACGGTCGTCGATAGAAGTGAAGGTCGTGCTGAGAAGAGAGGGTGCCGCCCTTTTGAGGCGGCACCCATTGTCAGAACTTACAGCAGGCCCGCGCCGCGCGCCCACTTGTACTTCGCGCCGAGAACTTCGACAGGGAGTTCAGTGGAGTATGCGTAAGCCGGGATGCCGTTCTGGTAGAGATACTCAGCGGCTTCCTCGACTTCGATATCGCCGGCGAGGGAAGCTACCATCGGCTTGCTGATGCCTTTCGCTTCCATCTCCTTCTTCACCTCGACCATGTTACGCGCGAACACCATCGGCGGCGTGACGATGGTGTGCCAGTAGCCGAGGATCAGCGAGTGAATGCGCTCATCCGACAAACCGAGTTTCACTGTGTTGACGTAAGTGATTGGCGGTTCGCCGCCGGTGATGTCCACCGGGTTGCCGGCTGCGCCGAACGGCGGGATGAACTTGCGGAACGCTGTGTCGAGATCGTCCGGCATCTTCATCAGCGACATGCCGTTATCGACCACCGAGTCGGACAGCAGCACGCCGGAGCCACCGGCGCCGGTGATGATGAGGACGTTTTCGCCCTTCGGGGTCGGCAACGCGGGAATGCCGCGCGCAAACTCAAGGAGCTGACGCAGCGAGCGGGCGCGGATCACGCCCGATTGCTTCAAGACGTCCTCATAAATCTTGTCGTTGCCGGCGAGTGCGCCGGTATGCGACGCCGCCGCCTTGGCGCCCGCTGAGGTGCGGCCCGCCTTCAGGACGACGACCGGCTTCTTCTTGGAGACGCGCTTGGCGGCGTCCGCAAAAGCGCGGCCATCTTTCAGGTCTTCGCAGTGCATCGCGATGATGTTGGTGTTCTTGTCCTGCTCGAAGAAGGCGAGCAGATCGTCTTCGTCGATGTCGGATTTGTTGCCGAGACCGACGATCGCGGATACGCCCATCTTGGCGGATCGCGAGAAGCCGATGATAGCCATGCCGATGCCGCCCGATTGCGACGACAATGCAGTCGAACCCTTCACGTCATAAGCCGTGCAGAATGTCGCGCAGAGGTTGGCCGGGGTGTAGTAGAAGCCGTAAATGTTCGGCCCCATTAGGCGCACGTTGTATTTGTTTCCGATCGCGACGATTTCTTCCTGCAAGGCAGGCTCGTTCGCTTCGGCAAAACCCGACGGGATCAGGACTGCACCGGGAATTTTCTTCTCACCGCACTCGATCAGCGCGCCGGCTACGAACTTGGCAGGAATCGCGAACACGGCGGTGTCGATAACGCCCGGCACATCCTTGACGCTCTTGTAGGCCTTGCGGCCCATGATCTCATCGGCCTTGGGATGAATCGGATAGATATCGCCCTTGTAGCCGCCGTTGATGAGGTTCTTCATCACCGAGTTGCCGATCTTGCCGTCCTCAGCCGAGGCGCCGATCACGGCGACGGCTTTCGGCATCATGATGCGGTTCATCGCAGTCACGATTTCTTCGTTCGAGCGCGGAGCGGGGCGCGGCTTGTAATCGAAGTCGACGACGATGCGCACGTCGGCGGCAATGGCGTCCTTCTTGGTCGCGAACACCGGATTGAGATCGAGTTCGATGATTTCCGGGAAATCGCTGACGAGCTGGGAGACGTTGACGATGATGTCGGCGAGCGCCTCACGGTTCACCGGATCGCCGCCGCGCACACCCTGCAGCATTTCGTGAGCCTGGATGCCGTCCAGCATGGACAGCGCGTCGGCATTGGTTGCGGGCGCAAGGCGGAACGTGACGTCCTTCAGCACCTCGACCAGCACGCCGCCAAGGCCGAACGCCACGAGCTTGCCGAACGAGCCGTCTGTAATCGAGCCGACGATGACTTCGGTGCCGCCCAGCAGCATCTGCTGAACCTGGATGCCTTCGATCTTGGCGTCTGCTTTGTACTTCTTGGCGTTCGCGAGAATGGTCTCATAGGCCTTTTCAGCGTCAGCAGCGTTCTTCACACCGACGATCACGCCGCCGGCCTCGGTCTTGTGGAGAATGTCGGGGGAGACGATCTTCATCACCACGGGAAAGCCCATGCCGGTCGCGATCTTGGCGGCATCCGCGGCGGACTTGGCGACGCCTTCTTTCGGAACCGGAATTCCGTAAGCATCACAGACCAGTTTGCCTTCCGGTGCGGTCAGGCTGGTGCGTTTATCTGCTTTGACGGCGTCGAGAATTTTCCGAACTTCGGCCTTTGCCTGCTGTCCGACGTCGAGCTTTCGCGCTGCGTCCTGCGAATGAGCCATTACTTCCTCCTGTCACGTCCATTTTTTGGGAAACCGGATTGCGCGCGGGTTGTCGGACGGAGTTTCCCGAACGCTTGAGCACCACGGTTGGGCATTGAACTGCGCACCTTTAGAATGCGCAGAGAAAAGCCTATAATTGGCATTTGGCATGCCAAGAACCATGTTTGTCAAGCCTGTTCGCTGGGCTTTGACGATGTGTGAGCGCAGCTTGACACTTTGGCATCTGGTATGCCAAGAACACAACGAAATGCTCCCGTGGTATACAGCCCTCAACCGGAGAGGGAGATGATTCATGGTTACTCAGAAAATTTCAAAGGTGCCGCTGACCGAAAAGGATATCGCGATCGTCCGCATCGCGCCTGAAGCCAGTTTCAAAAACAAGGCTTACGACGCGCTGAAGGAAGCCATCCTCAAGATGGACATTTATGCCAGCCCGGAGCCCGTCATGCTCGACGAGCGCGCGCTGTCGGAACATCTCGGTGTCAGCCGTACGCCAATCCGCGAAGCAATCGCGATGCTGGAGCAGGATGGTTTCGTCAAAACGGTTCCACGCCGCGGCATCGTCGTTGTGCGCAAGACCAAGGCCGAAATCGTCGACATGATCCGGGCGTGGGCTGCGCTCGAGAGCATGGCCGCACGCCTCATCACCACGACCGCGCGCAAGAAGGACATCTCTGCGCTGCGTAACTTCTTCAAGGACTTCAACAAGGATCGTCTGCCGCAGGATCACATCGCCGAGTATTCGAAGGCGAACATCGCGTTCCATCAAGCGCTAATCTCGCTGAGCGAATCTCCGGTTCTGGTCGATATGACCAACGACATCCTGTTGCACGTGCGCGGCTACCGCCAATTGACGATTGGCCGGACCGACCGCACCGCGGTGTCTCTGCCTGAACATCTCGCGATCATCGAGGCACTCGAAGAGCGCGACACGGAACTGGCCGAGAAGCGTGCGCGCGATCATACGCTTGGGCTTGCGACTTATGTCGAAACCCACGGACAGGAAATATTCACGTAGACCAACGATCAAGAAAAGAGACCAGGGAGTCCACCGATGCTTACGACGGCGAAGACGACGGCTGCAAGTGACACAGAGCAGGAACTGACGGATGGTTTTCATCTGATCATCGACGCGCTGAAACTTAACGGCCTCAATACGATCTACGGTGTCCCAGGCATTCCTATCACCGACTTCGGCCGCATGGCGCAGGCCGAAGGCATTCGCGTTCTTTCGTTTCGCCACGAACAAAATGCCGGCTATGCCGCTTCGATCGCAGGCTTTCTGACGAAGAAGCCCGGTGTCTGTCTCACTGTTTCGGCGCCCGGCTTTCTCAACGGCCTGACCGCGCTCGCTCATGCCACGACCAATTGCTTTCCGATGATCCTGATTTCTGGCTCATCGGAGCGCGAGATCGTCGATCTGCAGCAAGGCGATTACGAAGAAATGGACCAACTCGCGATCGCGAAACCGCTGTGCAAGGCGGCGTTCCGCGTGCTGCATGCGCAGGACATCGGTATCGGTGTTGCGCGCGCGATCCGCGCTGCGGTCTCCGGTCGTCCGGGCGGTGTTTATCTCGATCTTCCGGCCAAGCTGTTTGGGCAGGTGATGGATGCGGAAGCCGGCAAGAAGTCGCTGGTGAAGGTCATTGATGCTGCCCCGGCGCAGATTCCGGCTCCCGATTCCGTCAAGCGTGCGCTCGACGTGCTGAAATCGGCGAAGAAGCCGCTCATCATTCTCGGCAAAGGAGCGGCCTACGCGCAGGCCGATGACGCGATCCGCGCTCTGGTTGAAAAAAGTGGCATTCCGTTCCTGCCGATGAGCATGGCCAAGGGGCTGCTGCCGGATACACATCCGCAGTGCGCCGGTGCGGCGCGGTCGACGGTGCTGAAGGACTCCGACGTTGTCATGCTGATCGGCGCGCGGCTGAACTGGCTGCTGTCGCACGGCAAGGGCAAGACATGGGGCGACGCTCCGAAGAAATTCATCCAGATCGACATCGAGCCGAAGGAAATGGATTCGAACGTCGAGATCGTGGCGCCAGTGGTCGGCGACATAGGGTCGTGCGTCACGGCCCTTCTGCAAGGCATGGGCGGCAACTGGTCTGCGCCGCCCGCGGATTGGACCAAGTCCGTTCAGAGCAAGCGTGACGACAACGTCGCCAAAATGGCGCCGCGCCTGATGAACAACAACTCGCCAATGGATTACCACGGCGCGCTCGGTGTTCTGCGCACCATCATCAAGGAGCGTCCGGATGCGATCCTTGTCAATGAAGGTGCCAATACGCTCGATCTCGCGCGCGGCATCATCGACATGTATCAGCCGCGCAAACGTATCGACGTCGGCACCTGGGGAATCATGGGTATCGGCATGGGCTATTCGATTGCCGCGGCCATCGAGACCGGCAAGCCGGTTCTCGCGATCGAAGGCGACAGCGCATTCGGATTCTCGGGCATGGAAGTGGAAACGATCTGCCGCTACAAGCTGCCGGTCTGCGTGGTGATCTTTAACAATGACGGCATTTATCGCGGTACCGACGTCAACCCCTCGGGCGGCTCGGACGTGGCTCCGACCGTGTTCGTGAAGGGCGCTCGTTACGACAAGATGATGGAAGCTTTCGGTGGCGTTGGCGTCAATGCGACGACCCCTGATGAGTTGAAGCGCGCTGTCAACGCGGCGATGGATTCGGGTAAGCCGACGCTTATTAATGCGGTGATCGACCCGGCTGCCGGCAGCGAAAGCGGCCGCATCGGCAATCTCAATCCGCAAAGCGTTCTGAAGAAGAAATAAGGCCACACCGTTGGGCTCACGTTGCGCCCAACCAATTTCAGTCCTCAAACTCGGCGTCAGAAGGCGTCGGTTGATACGGAGTAGCAGATAATGACACAGGCGCTGAAGGGCGTTCGCATCCTTGATTTCACCCACGTTCAGTCGGGACCGACATGCACGCAATTGCTGGCATGGTTTGGCGCCGATGTGATCAAGGTGGAGCGTCCCGGCGTCGGTGACATCACCCGCGGCCAGCTTATGGATGTCCCGAACGCGGATAGTCTTTATTTCACGATGCTCAACCATAACAAGCGCTCGATCACGCTCGACACCAAGAACCCGAAGGGCAAGGAAGTCCTCACCGAGCTGATGAAAAAGTGTGATGTGCTGGTCGAGAACTTCGGTCCTGGCGTGCTGGATCGCATGGGCTTTCCCTGGGAGACTATCCAGAAGATCAATCCGAAACTGATCGTGGCGTCGATCAAGGGTTTCGGTCCCGGTCCTTACGAAGACTGCAAGGTGTATGAGAACGTCGCTCAGTGCACCGGCGGCGCTGCATCGACAACCGGTTTTCGCGACGGTCTGCCGTTGGTCACTGGTGCGCAGATCGGCGATAGCGGTACCGGCTTGCATCTGGCACTCGGCATCGTCACCGCGCTTTATCAGCGTACGGTCACCGGCAAGGGACAGAAGGTCACGGCAGCGATGCAGGACGGCGTGCTCAATCTGGCGCGCGTCAAGATGCGCGACCAACAGCGTCTCGCACACGGTCCGCTCAAGGAATACAGCCAGTTCGGCGAAGGCATTCCGTTCGGTGACGCCGTGCCGCGCGCGGGCAACGATTCCGGCGGAGGCCAGCCGGGCCGCATCCTGAAGTGCAAGGGCTGGGAGACCGACCCGAACGCTTACCTCTATTTCATCACCCAGGCTCCTGTCTGGGAGAAGATCTGCGACGTGATCGGCGAGCCTGGCTGGAAGACGCATCCGGATTACGCCAAGCCGGCAGTGCGTTTGCCGCGCCTGAATGAGATTTTCGCGCGCATCGAACAGTGGACTATGACTAAGACCAAGTTCGAGGCGATGGAAATTCTCAACAAGGACGACATTCCGTGCGGCCCGATCCTGTCGATGAAGGAGATCTCCGAAGACAAGTCTCTCTACGCCACCGGCACGCTTGTTGAGGTCGATCATCCGACACGCGGCAAGTACATTTCTGTCGGTAACCCGATCAAGTTGTCGGACAGCCCGACCGTGGTGACGCGTTCACCGTTGCTGGGTGAGCATACTGACGAGATTCTGAAACAGGTGCTGGGCTTCAACGACAACCAGGTTGCCGAAACGCACAATTCGGGTGCGCTTGCTCCGCCCCGAAAGGTTGAAGCCGCGGAATAACCACGAACGGTCGTATTATTCATTCATGTTGAGGCCGGCGGTTTCCGCCGGCCTTTTTCTTGCGCCGAAGTTCGTGGCGCTCGTGACAGCGCACATCCTCAACTGCGACATTTTGTCGCTACTCAGGCCTCTGCTGCGGCGCAGTATTCATCAATGTTGCTTCGCAAAGCACCGCGTGGGTTCTGGTATCTGGTATACCTGAAGTGCAGACCACATTGCGCCGCGCAGTGACCGGTGTTGAGCAAATCGATTTTTGGAAAACCTTCGCAACGCACAGGGACGATCCTTCGGGTGTGCGTTCCATCGCTGGGTTGCTTCATCAATGGCTTGCTTTTCCTGGCATTTTTCTGCTGGGGCACGCCCACACTTCAGTCTTCGACAACGACCTGTCGTGGCCCAGTCTTTGAGAGCCAGGACTCTGTCTGCGCATGGCTGGTTAGCCGAAAAACATCAAATGCTTGCCGGAGAGGCCTCGCTTGTTGGGACCGTATTTTGGTTCCAGGTGCTGACAATGTCGCACTGCCCAAAGGCGTGGCGTCAGATTTAACTTGTACTCTGGTATATCGCATACAAGGATGTGCTCAGGCAGTGTTTGTCGAAAACAAAACAGAACAACGCGCCTTGGGAGGGGAAACTGGCCAATATCGCTCTGACGATTGCAGCCGTTGCTGAGCACAGGGCCGACGGATGTCGCCCTAGCTATCAGCACGAACTTCCTCACAATGATTGCAATGACCGCTGCGGGCTGCGTGCCACGCAAGCGAGCATTTTGCGTCATGTGCATCGCAACTCTGTTTGGTGAGGTGCATGCACGCGACGCAATAGCGACAGGAGAAACCGGAACTGCGCAGTGCGGATTTCGGAACCAAGCCGCCGTTGAGTGGCATGAAACAATGTTTGGGGAGAAGTGCGATGATGCGATTGTCGATCCATACAATGCTGGGAATCTCGCTGGCGGCAGTATTGGCTTCCGGGCCTGCTGCTGCGGCCTGGGAGCCGACTCGTCCCGTTGAAATCGTCGTGCCCGCGGGCACCGGCGGCGGCGCCGACCAGATGGCGCGGACCATCCAGGGCATCGTTACCAAGCACCAACTGATGAAACAGCCGCTGGTGGTTGTGAACAAGGCGGGCGGCGCTGGTGGCGAAGGTTTCCTTGACGTCAAAGGCTCGGTGGGCAATCCGCACAAGCTGGTGATCACCCTGTCCAATCTTTTCACCACGCCGCTGGGAACGGGCATTCCGTTCAGCCACAAGGATCTGACGCCGGTCGCCATGATGGCGCTCGACGAATTCATCCTCTGGGTCAACGCGGAGAGTCCCCACAAGACGGTGAAGGACTACATCGCAGCGGTGAAGGCAAAGCCCGGCGAGTTCAAGATGGGCGGCACCGGATCGAAGCAGGAAGACCAGATCATTACGGTCGCCATCGAAAAGGCTTCCGGCACCAAATTCACCTACATTCCATACCGCGGCGGCGGTGAAGTCGCGGTTCAACTCGTCGGCAAGCACGTCGATTCCACTGTGAACAATCCGATCGAGGCCGTGGCTCAATGGCGGGGCGGCGCCGTACGTCCGCTCTGCGTGTTCGATGCGAAACCGCTGCCATACAAGGACGTCATGGCCGATGGCAAATCGTGGAGCGACATTCCGACGTGCAAGTCACAGGGGCTCGACGTCGAATATTTGATGCTGCGCGGATTCTTCACGTCGCCCAAGGCGACCAAGGATCAGGTCGAATTCTACGTCAACCTGCTCAAGAAGGTTCGTGAAACTCCGGAATGGCAGACCCTGATGAAGGATGGCGCCTTCAATCAGACTCTCATGGTCGGTTCCGAATACAGCGCCTGGGTCGAGAACGAAGAGAAACGGCACCAGGCACTCATGAAGGACGCCGGCTTCCTGGCGGCGCCGCAATAACATCAATGGGTCAATACTGCCGGCGGATTATCTCCGCCGGCAGGGCTTCAGCGCGGGAAAAAAACATGAGCGAGCATTCTTCTGGAGTTGGTCAGCGCGGTCCGTCGCATAGATGGACGGAATTCGGGGTAGCAGCATTCTGTATCCTGTTCGGCGCGATCACGATCATCGGCAGCGTGAAGGCGGGATCCGGGTGGGGCCCTGAAGGTCCGAAAGCCGGATTCTTTCCCTTCTACATCGGCGTCATCATTGTGCTGGCGAGCGTCGTGAACGGCGTCCAGATCTTGATGGAGTCCGATGACGGTCAGCTTTTCGCGGACTGGGGCCAGCTTCGCCAGGTGATGTGCGTCGTTATTCCGACCACGATCTACACTCTGAGCATTCCGTATCTCGGCATCTACCTCGCGTCTGTCATCCTGATTGCGCTGTTCATGAAATGGCTCGGTAAATACCCGTGGACCACCACGGCTGCCATAGCGCTCGGCACGCCGTTCGCGATCTACCTGTTCTTCGAAAAATGGTTCCTCATTCCGTTGCCAAAAGGACCGTTGGAAGACTTGCTCGGTCTCTGAAAATTCAAAGCTGCGGTAGAGGACTTCGATATGGAAGAAATCGTAAATCTGTTTCACGGCTTCGCGACGGTTCTGCAGCCGTTCAATATCATGGTCATGATCATCGGGATCTTGCTCGGCGTCATCATCGGCGTGCTTCCCGGTCTCGGCGGTGCCAACGGTGTGGCGATCCTGCTGCCGCTCACATTCAGCATGACGCCGACGTCGGCCATCATCATGCTGTCTTGCATCTACTGGGGGGCACTGTTCGGCGGCGCCATCACGTCGGTGCTATTCAATATCCCCGGCGAGCCGTGGTCTGTGGCCACGACATTCGACGGCCATCCGATGGCGCAGAAGGGCAAGGCCGGCGAGGCGCTCACCGCCGCGTTCACGTCGTCCTTTGTCGGAGCATTGTTCGCCGTCATCATGATTACGCTGGTCGCGCCGCTGGTTGCGAAGTTTGCGCTTCAGTTCGGGCCGGCGGAAAAATTCGCGGTGTTTTTCATAGCGTTCTGCAGTTTCATCGGCATGGGTAAGGAGCCGCCTTTCAAAACAATTGTCGCGATGATGATCGGCTTTGCGCTGGCGTCCGTCGGCCTCGACAGCGTCACGGGACAGTTGCGCCTGACATTCGGCTTCACCGAATTGCTCAGCGGGTTCGACTTCCTGATCGCGGTGATCGGTTTGTTCGGCATCGGCGAGATCCTTCTCACCATGGAGGAGGGGCTGAACTTCCGCGGCAAGCCCGCCAAGATCAATGCAAGGGTGGTGTGGGAAACCTGGAAAGAACTCCCGCGCTACTGGGCGACATCACTGCGCTCGTGTTTCATCGGCGTGTGGATGGGAATTTCGCCGGCCGGCGCAACGCCTGCATCTTTCATGAGCTATGGCATCGCCAAGCGCATGTCGAAGAACGGGAAGAACTTCGGCAAGGGTGAGATTGAGGGCGTGGTCGCGCCCGAAACAGCCGCGCATGCGGCCGGTACCGCCGCGTTGCTGCCCATGCTGTCACTCGGCGTTCCGGGTTCGCCGACGGCTGCGGTGCTGCTCGGTGGCTTGCTGATCTGGGGACTGCAGCCAGGACCGCTGCTGTTCGTCGAACAGAAGGAATTCGTCTGGGGCCTGATTGCCAGCATGTATCTCGGAAACTTCGTCGGCCTGATTATCGTGCTGACCTGCGTGCCGCTGTTCGCAGCAATCCTGCGCATTCCGTTCAGCATCATTGCACCTGTCATCCTGGTGCTGTGTGCCATCGGCGCTTACACCGTGCACAACAACACCTTCGATGTCGTGATGATGATGGTGTTCGGTGTGGTTGGGTACGTGATGAAGAAGTGTAACTATCCGATGGCGCCGCTGGTGCTTGCGATCGTGCTCGGTGACAAGGCGGAAGAAGCGTTCCGGCAGTCGCTGCTGGGATCGCAGGGAAGCCTTGGCGTGTTCTTCTCCAATGGTCTGGTCGGAACGATCATGATGCTGGGATTGATTGCGCTGTTCTGGCCTGTGATCTCGAACGGTTGGACCTGGTTGCAGTCACGCGCACCGAAGACGGCCACGTGAGCAAGGTGAAGTCTGCTTGCCGCAGGCCTGACTGAGGCGCGAGCGAGCGAAAGCGACCCGACGAAGCGCGCTCATCCTTTGGATGGGCGCGCTTTTTCTTTTCTCGCTCGAGCCTGCGAAACCGGTTGACTCACGCTGAGCGCACAGGCAATTTCTGGTATACATAATACAAGATGGCGGGCGAGTGCGTTTAAGCCCTAAAAACAGGGCATTTCTCGATCCGGGCCACGATTGGAGGAAGCCATGAATATTCATGAGTATCAGGGCAAAGCCGTCCTGAAAAATTTTGGAGTGACAGTGTCTGCGGGTGCGCCGGCTTTCACTGTCGATGAAGCGATCGCAGCGGCAAACGCGTTGCCGGGTCCGGTCTACGTCGTGAAATCACAGATCCATGCTGGCGGTCGCGGCAAGGGCAAGTTCAAGGGTTTGCCGGCGGACGCCAAGGGCGGTGTGCGGCTGGCGAAGTCAGTCGATGAAGTCGCAAGCTTCGCCAGGGAAATGCTCGGGCGCACGCTCGTCACCGAGCAGACCGGGCCGGCGGGCAAGCAGGTCAACCGGCTGTACATCGAAGACGGCTCCGAGATTGAAAAGGAATTCTATCTCTCGATGCTGGTCGACCGCGAAACATCGCGCGTCGCCTTCGTGGTTTCGACCGAAGGCGGCATGGACATCGAGAAGGTCGCACACGACACGCCGGACAAGATCGTGACGTTCTCCGTCGATCCCGCCACCGGCGTGATGGCGCATCACGGTCGCAAGATCGCGCAGGTGCTCGGGTTGACCGGCGATCTCGCCAAGCAGGCTTCGATCCTCACCGCGCAGCTCTACAACGCATTCCTCTCCACCGACATGGCGATGCTGGAAATCAATCCGCTGGTGGTGACGAAGCAGGGCGAACTGCGCTGCCTCGATGCCAAGATCAACTTCGATTCCAACGCGCTGTATCGCCACCATGAACTGGTGAAGCTGCGCGATCTGACGGAGGAAGACGAGAAGGAAATCGAGGCGTCGAAGTACGACCTGAACTACATCGCGCTTGAAGGCACCATCGGCTGCATGGTCAACGGCGCGGGACGGGCGATGGCGACCATGGACATCATCAAGCGCTATGGCGCGACGCCGGCGAACTTCCTCGATGTCGGCGGCGGCGCGACCAAGGAGAAGGTCGCGGCCGCTTTCAAGATCATCACATCCGATCCGAACGTGAAAGGAATTCTGGTCAACATCTTCGGCGGCATCATGCGTTGCGATGTTGTTGCAGAAGGCGTGGTCGCCGCGGTGCGCGAGGTCGGCTTGAGTGTGCCGCTGGTGGTGCGCCTCGAAGGGACCAATGTCGAACTCGGCAAGAAGGTCATCGCCGAGTCCGGATTGAATGTTGTCGCCGCCGACGATCTCGACGATGCCGCGCAGAAAATCGTTCGCGCCACACGCAAGGAGGCCGCGTAATGTCCATTCTCATCGACAGCACCACGAAGGTGATTTGCCAGGGTTTTACCGGCAAAAACGGCACTTTTCATTCCGAGCAGGCGGCGCTTTACGGCACGCAGATGGTCGGCGGCACCTCGCCGGGCAAGGGCGGCTCCACGCATCTCGGCCTGCCGGTGTTCGACACGGTGGCGGAAGCGCGCGAGAAGACCGGAGCCGACGCCAGCGTGATCTATGTGCCGCCGCCGGGCGCCGCGGATGCGATCTGCGAAGCCATCGACGCTGAAGTACCATTGATCGTCTGCATCACGGAAGGCATTCCGGTGGCGGACATGGTGCGCGTCAAGCGTGCGCTTGAAGGATCGTCGTCGCGTTTGATCGGTCCCAACTGTCCCGGCGTGATGACAGCGGGCGAATGCAAGATCGGCATCATGCCCGGCAACATTTTCAAGAAGGGCAATGTGGGAATCGTGTCGCGTTCCGGCACGTTGACCTATGAGGCGGTGTACCAGACGTCCGCCGAGGGTCTCGGCCAGACCACGGCGGTCGGCATCGGCGGCGATCCTGTGAAGGGCACCGACTTCATCGCGATGCTTGAACTGTTTCTTGCCGATCCTGATACCAAGTCGATCGTGATGATCGGCGAGATCGGCGGCTCGTCGGAAGAAGACGCGGCGCAGTTCATCAAGGATGAGGCGAAGCGCGGACGCAAGAAGCCGATGGTCGGTTTCATCGCCGGCCGCACTGCGCCTCCCGGCCGCCGCATGGGCCATGCCGGCGCGATCATCTCGGGCGGGAAGGGCGATGCCGAATCCAAGATCGCTGCGATGGAAGCCGCCGGCATTCGCGTCTCGCCGTCGCCCGCGCGTCTCGGCAAGACGCTCGTGGATGTGCTGAAGGGCTGATCAACCAGCATGTCATTCCGGACAGCCCGTGCAGCGGCTGATCCGGAATCCCGAAGAGTTCATCGGAAACAACTTTGAGAGTCCGGGCTCGCTCGCAATTGCTCGCGCCCCGGAATGACGCGTGCGTGTTGCGTCGTCCCGGCGAAGGCCGGGACCCATACTCCCGATGCTTGATGGCGTGTGAGATGAGGCAGTTATTTTTCTCTGAGAGTGCGGTGGTTATGGGTCCCGGCCTTCGCCGGGACGACGAGTGAGCAGTACGCAGTTCATTCAACGAGAATCCAGCGCCATCTCAACGCCTTGCCCGCTATTCGCCGGGCACGCCGCAGCAAATGGCCAAATGGTGACGAATTCCAGCGCAAAAGGCGGGACGGCGACGGCATTGCGGCGACTGCATCTGGTCCGCGCAGGCCTCCCGTCGTCGTGGCGTGGCTCAGGCATACCACCGCGAAATAGGAATCTGTTCCGATTGACTCGTGGCATAATGTATACCAGTATCGAGGCGTCAACGAGGACATCCATCCTCGGACACGAGCGCCCGCTGGGGAGAGACATCCCCGCCCACGGACCAGGGAGGTTGTGATGAGAGTCGGAGACATCCTGAACAGGAAGAGCACCCGTATCGCCACCGTCCGCATGAACGAGACCGTCGCGACCGCCGCGCGGCTGCTTCGCAACGAGAACATCAGCGCACTCGTCGTGAAGGACGTGTGCCGCACCGAAGGCAATGTCGCTGTCGGCATGTTCTCCGAGCGCGACGTGGTGCGCGCCGTCGCCGAGCACGGGCCTGCGGGATTGAACATGAAAGTTTCGGCGCTGATCTCGGTGCAGCAGCTGGTGTCGTGCCATTCCACGGATTCGCTCGAATACGTGCGCGATCTGATGAACGACAATCACATCCGGCATCTGCCGGTGATCGACGATCACACCCTGATCGGCGTGATCAGCATGCGGGACATCAACGCCACCACCGGCTTCGATGCGATGGCGCGCCCCGGCCCAAGGCCTGCCGAACTCGCGTTTGTCTGAGGGGTATCTCCCTGCAGGGCGCGATCACATGCACTCTCCGGTCGTGTGATCGCGCCCTGCTTTTTTTCAGAATCCATTCCGCACCTCCATTGCTGCAATCATTTCGGGAAACGCGATGAAGATCTGTATTTACGGTGCGGGTGCGATCGGCGGCTATCTCGGCGTGCAGCTCGCGTTGGCGGGGGCCGATGTCAGCCTGGTGGCGCGTGGAGCGCATCTGGCGGCGATGAAGGCGAGCGGCCTGAAGCTTCTGATCGGCGACGAGGAGCGCGTGGTGCATCCGCGCTGCACGGACAATCCCGCCGAACTCGGCGTGCAGGATGTCGTCATTATCTGCCTCAAGGCGCATTCGATCACCGGCGTGATTGAGGCGATGCAGCCGCTGCTCGGGCCGAAGACGCGCATCGTCACCGCGGTGAACGGCATTCCCTACTGGTACTTCTACAAGCACGGCAACGCCTGCGAAGGCGCGACGCTGGAAAGCATCGATCCCGGCGGGCGCCAGTGGAAAGAGCTTGGACCGGAGCGCGCCATCGGCTGCGTGGTCTATCCGGCAACCGAGATCGAAGCGCCCGGCGTGATCCGCCATGTCTATGGCGACCGTTTTCCGCTCGGTGAGCCGTCCGGCGAGAAGAGCGCCGATGTCGAGGCGCTGTCGGCGATGTTCGTCAAGGCGGGCCTTCAGGCGCCGGTGCTGGAGAACATCCGCGACGAAATCTGGCTCAAGCTGTGGGGCAACGTCTGCTTCAATCCGATCAGCGCGCTGACCCACGCCACGCTCGATGTGATCGGCAGCGATCCGGGCACGCGCGCGGTGGCCAGGTCGATGATGGTGGAGGCACAGACCATCGCCGAGAAATTCGGCATCAAGTTCCGCGTCGATGTCGAACGCAGGATCGAGGGCGCGCGCAAGGTCGGTGCGCACAAGACATCGATGTTGCAGGATCTCGAGCGCGGCCGGCCGATGGAAATCGATCCGCTGGTGACTGTGGTTCAGGAGATGGGCGCGCTGTCGAAAATCCCGACGCCGTCGATTGACGTCGTGCTGGCGCTGGTGGCGCAGCGCGCCAAGATCGCGGAGCTTTATTGAACAGGCGACGCTGTATGGGCACCAACTCTCCGCGGGTCGTCCCCGCGAAGGCGGGGACCCATACTCCCTGAGCTGTCGTTAAATCGCGATCGCTGAAAGAATTAGTTGCTGCATCGCGAACTGAACTGAGTTGAGGAGTTATGGGTCCCCGCCTTCGCGGGGACGACGAGAGGATGTCTCATCTTCTTGAAATTTCCTTGGAGAATTTTATCGTGACGCAGTGGGTTCGCTTTCGCCATCAGGATCAGACCGGGTTCGGCACGCTGTCCGGCCAGGACATCACCGTGCATCACGGCGACATGTTCGACAGTCCGAAGGCGAACGGCAAGACACTTGCGCTGTCCGATGTCGAACTGCTTGCGCCCACCACGCCGTCGAAGGTCATCGCGCTGTGGAATAATTTTCACGCGCTGGCGGCGAAGCTCGATGTTGCTGAACCGGCTGAGCCGCTTTATCTGCTGAAAGCGCCGACCACCGTGACGTCGCCGAACGCGGTGGTGCAGAAGCCTGCATGGTATGACGGGAAAGTCGTCTATGAAGGCGAGCTTGCCATCGTGATCGGAAAGACCTGCCGCGCGGTGTCGGTCGCGCAGGCCGATGATTTCATTCTCGGCTACACCTGCGTCAACGACATCACCGCCGCGGACATTCTCAACAAGGATCCGACATTTCCGCAGTGGGCGCGGGCCAAGGGCTTCGACGACTTCTGCCCGTTCGGCCCCGCCATCGTCACGGATGTCGATCCGGCAAAGCTGACTGTGCGCACCATTCTCAACGGCGCGGAGCGGCAGTCCTACAGGATCTCGGACATGATCTTTTCGGCGCAGGAACTGGTCAGCAAGATCTCGCACGACATGACGCTGCTGCCGGGCGATATCATCGCCTGCGGGACGTCATTGGGCGTCGGCGTGATGAAAGAGCCGGTCAACAAGATCATCATCGCCATCGACGGCGTCGGCGAATTGACCAACGAGTTCAGGAATTGAGGGCGCGGCTAAAAATGGGTCGTCCCCGCGAAGGCCGCGGCGTCCCTTAACCTCGCCCCGCTCTTACGGGGAGAGGTCGCGAGCAAAGCGAGCGGGTGAGGGGCTCTTTCCTTTCGGTTGCATTTATCAATGCGCCTCACCCCAACCCTCTCCCCGCAAGAGCGGGGAGAGGGAGCGCATTGCGATTGTGGCTGGCTCGCTCGGTGGCGCAAGGAGTATGGGTCCCCGCCTTCGCGGGGACGACCCAGCACTTCCGATGTCATGCCCGGGCTTGTCCCGGGCATCCCGTTGATTTGAGTATGGTGTTCAATTCATCGGGATCACCGGCACAAGGCCGGTGATGACGCGCTGTGAATGAAGCGCGATGCGTGATCGATCACCGCACGCCGCCTCAGCGCGAATTTTCCGGCTCGTTCCTGGCCGCCTTGGTGCCGGTCAACTCCGCGAACGCCGGACCGAGCCCCGTCATGCGCACCAGCAGTGCGATGTCATTCTTCTGCGCGCCGCTGAGTTGCGCGTAGAGCGCACGGGTCGCGGTTTTCAGCCGCGTAATGGCATCGCTCTCGGTGTCGAACGAATCGTCGCGATTTTTCTTCAGCCGCTTCTGGTAGTCCTCGATCTGCAGCGTGACCTCGCGCATCGCGTTTTCCACCGGCGGCCAGTATTTCTGCTGCGAGGCGGTGAGGTTCAGCCGCTTCTTGATGCCGGCGATCTGGCTGTCGTTGAGGAATAGCCGCGAGGGCTTCTCCGATTTCGCAGCGAGCCTGCGCGGCAGCGTCACCGGCGCGGCCATCCAGGCGCGCGCGGTTTCATACATGTCGTTCGGAACGGTGGATTCTGTGCTTTCTGCCGGAACAGGCGAGGCGATCACGCGGTCCTGTTTCGTCATTGTGTTGGAGACCGGATAGCGTGCGTCGAAGTCGTCCTTGGGATCGTCCCTGGTCAGCGATGCGGATGCGCTCTGGAAGAACAACTGGTCGCCGATCAGCCATCCGCCGACGCCGGCCAGGAGGCCCGCGCCACACATCAGCACGATATATGTCGTCCGGATCGCCAAAACGTTTCTCTGTCGAAGATGTCCGCTGTTGCTGAAACCAGTCAAGTCTCGCCCAAATTGTTGAACAATTGTGGCTTTCCGAGGCTCCGATTCCCTCGCAGGCCTTAGCGCCGAGTTGCCAATATCGGGTAAATCAGCGGCTTTCGCGGTGCAAGACATGGCATCGCGGATCGGCTAAAGGGACCGCTGCGGCGACGCGGGCGACGATGTTTGGGCATGGTCTCGCCCGGGCGCGGTTCCCGCCCTCGGGTTGACCCAAGGGCATGCTACTGACCATGCCCCTATCCGGAGAACAACAATGAGCGAAAAGCCGCACGGCCAGAAGAGCGCCGGTGACAAGGGCCTGACGGATTACGAGGCAGAAGGCCGCGCGGTGCGCGCCAACATGGAAAAGCTGCGCGCGCTGCGTCTTGCCAGGGAGGCCGCCGAGGGCGCTGCGGCCCCGCCAGCCCGGGCCAAAGCCAAGAAAGCGACGGCAAAGCCCGCCAAAAAAGAGGCCCCGGCGAAGCTCTCTGACTGGCTCGCCAATCAGCAAAAGGGCGGCTTCCGGACCTAACGCTATGTCGTCCCGGCGCAGGCCGGGACCCATAACCACCGAATTCTTTGTTGGTGAATGTTCCTGTCTTAAAACCGCCGCCTGGGCGTCTGGGGCCCGGCCTGCGCCGGGACGACGCGGGTGACGGCGAACATGCATCGAACAAGCGATCGGAGAGCACCATTGACGACGGTCTACGACTTCTCGGCGGCGACGCTGGACGGCGAAGAGCGGCCGCTCAAAGCCTACGAGGGGCAGGTGCTGTTGATCGTCAACACCGCGAGCGCATGCGGTTTCACGCCCCAATATGCGCAGCTCGAGGAATTGCAGCGCGCGCTCGGCCCCCGCGGCTTTTCGGTGCTCGGCTTTCCGTGCAACCAGTTCGGCGGCCAGGAGCCGGGAACTGCGCAGGAGATCGCCGCTTTCTGCTCGCAGAAATACGACGTGACGTTTCCGATGTTCGCCAAGATCGACGTCAACGGCGGCAACGCGCTGCCGCTGTTCGATCACCTCAAGACCGAGAAGCCGGGATTGCTCGGCTCGTCGATCAAATGGAATTTCACCAAGTTCCTGATCGATCGCGCCGGCAAGGTCGTTGCGCGCTACGGCTCGACCACGGCGCCCGGCGCGCTGAACCGCGATATCGAAAAGCTCCTGTAAGATCAGGACGTCGACTTCAAGACCAAGACGTAAGACCAACATGAATCAGGATATGACGATGAGCGACCAGCTTCCCGACCGCCTCTCCACCGACCCCCGCAGCCCCTATTACAACGCGGACGTGCTGTCGCGCGATGTCGGCATCCGCTTCAAGGGCGTCGAGAAGAACAACGTCGAGGAATATTGCGTCAGCGAGGGCTGGGTCCGGCTCGCCGTCGGCAAGACCGTCGACCGCAAGGGCAACCCGCTCACCATCAAGCTGAAGGGCAAGGTCGAGCCGTATTTGCAGAAGTAGGCCTGCAGAAATAGCCGCCCGCTATTTCCGGCGCGCGACGGCGGGGCCGGCTTCGTACCAGCCTTTGCTCGCGTTCACGATCTTCACGACCGAGAGCATGACCGGCACCTCGATCAGAACGCCGACCACGGTGGCAAGCGCTGCGCCCGAGGAAAATCCGAAGATGCTGATGGCCGCCGCGACCGCGAGCTCGAAGAAGTTGCTGGCGCCGATCAGGGCCGAGGGCGCCGCCACGCGATGCTCCTCGCCCGTCGCGCGGTTCAGCAGGTAGGCAAGCCCTGAGTTGAAATAGA
>JAUSAX010000093.1 GCA_030652315.1 Afipia sp.
CCTATTCGGGCAGCGAACTCAAAGGTTATGGCAATCTGATCCTGGTGCGGCACTCCAACGGTTATGTCACCGCGTATGCCCACGCGAGTGAACTGATGGTGAAGCGCGGGGATACTATCAAGCGCGGCCAGATCATTGCCAAATCGGGTCAGACGGGGGAGGTGGGGTCGCCGCAGCTTCACTTCGAGATTCGTAAGGGATCTTCAGCCGTCGACCCGCTTCAATTCCTGAACGGCGCATAAAGCCGAAACATTCAGATGCAATCTCGTATCCCCCGGCGCAAGCCGGGGGATATTTTTATGACTGAGGTTTTGAGACTGACCGTCTGTCGACCTATCCGCTGGATTTAGCCCGGCGCTTCGCGCACATTCTCCGGTGCAAACGCCGCTTGTGTGATGACGAGGCCTGAGCGGGGATCATGGAGCCGGGGATGGATGAGGTTGAGATCGTCAACTACAATCCGCACTGGCCGGCATTGTTCGATGAAGAGGCCGAACGGTTGCGCGCAATGCTCGATCCGTCTTTGATCGTAGGACTTGAGCATTTTGGAAGTACGGCTGTTCCCGGCTTATCGGCCAAGCCCATCATAGATATCCTGATTGCAGTCCGATCACTGGCAGACGCGCAAGCTACCTTTGTCGAACCCCTTCGAAATCTTGACTACGTCTACTGGGCCGACAATCCAAAGACGGATCGCATGTTCTTCGTCAAAGGCATGCCACCCTTTGGATCGAGGCGCTCCCACCATGTGCATGTGACGGAACCACATGGAGAGATGTGGCAGCGGTTGGGGTTCAGAGATTATCTGCGCGCTCATCCAGAGGAAGCCGGGACCTACGAGCGACTCAAAAGACGACTTGCCGCCGAATATCGGGCGGATCGCGAGGCATATACCGACGCCAAATCCGCTTACATCGAAAGCGTGATGCGAAGGCAGTGAAGTAGGATGTCTGTTTGCGACACATCGCGTCATTCGAGAATCCCGAACGGCGCGTAACAAGCGCCGTTCGTTTGTTTCACACAACGAAGTCCAGCAGGTTATTCGGCTGCGTCGGCGACGCAGGCCAGATTCGATTTCGCAGTAGTGTCCTCGAAACCGAAGATCAGGAAACTGACCGCGGCCAAAATCCACGCACCGATACCGCCATACAACATCACCCAGCCGAATCCCTTGACCAGCGCCGTGTGAATGGCAGCACCGGACGGGTCCTGAACGGACAGCACCGGGTAGGTTTGCTGCAGTGAGCCGAAGTTTCCAGTGGCGTTGGTCGAGGCCAACGCCCGCAACTGCTGGCCGTCGAGCGCTGCGGAAAGCGTATCTGAAAGAGACCACTGGATAGCCTCCAGCAGGATCAGCCCCATCACCGCGATGTTGATGGCCAGCGAGATCAATCGTGCGCTGATGTCGATCCCGGACGCCATGCCCGCACGGTTGCTCGGAACCGCACCGGTTGTTGTGTTGGTCACTGACGTATTGGTCAGGCCAAGTCCTATGCCCGCCAGAAGCGCGCCGGGGAGCACGGTGAGCCAGTTCGCCTGTTCGATGCCGCTGCCGAGACGCATGGCGAGAAAGCCGGTGCCCATGATGGCCATGCCCAAGGGGATCACGATGCGAGCGCCATGACGCCGGAGCAAATAGTCTGCAAAAGGGGGCAGGATCAGAAACGGAATTGTATAGGCCAGGAGCAAGAACCCGACAGCCCTGTTGTCGAGGCCAAGGCCACCCTCGAAGTAAATCGGCAGGTAGATCATGAACGGCCAGTAGCAGAAGTTCATGCCGATGCAGCCGATGATGGCGCCGCTGAACCTCCGAATTCGGAACACCGAGAAGTCGAACATCGGTTGCGCGGTGTTGCGCTCCACGAGCACGAAGGCGATGAAGCTTGCAATGGCGATGGCAGCGAGCCCGATCGCAGTGGTTCTGCCAAGGTCTGCTCCTTGGGTGATAACGTAGGTCAGGCCGAAGACAGCAATCGTCAACGTCACGATACCCCAGCCATCGAGTCTCTTGGCGTGCGGGTCGCGAGATTCCCGGATGCCGATGCAGGCCGGAATGAGGGCCAGGATCGTCAGCGGGACGTGGATCAAGAACACCCAATGCCAGCTCGATATTGCATTGATTGTGCTGCCGATGATCGGACCAAATCCCAAGCCGACGCCGCTGATGATGCCCCAGGTCGTAAAGGCCCTGCCGCGCGCGTTTTCATCCTGGTATTGGTGCGAGATAATAGCGATGGTGCAGGTGAGCATCGCGCCGCCGGCGAGACCCTGCAGAAGCCGCGCAGCAATAAGCACCGATGCGCTCTGCGCTAGCCCGCACATCAGCGATGTTGCGCCAAAGGCAATCGTGGCCGCGATGAAAATCCGCTTCCGGCCATACAGGTCAGCGAAAGTGCCGGTCGCCATCAGCACGGTGGTGCAGGCGATCGTGTAGGCGTTCATGATCCACTGCAGATCTTTGAAATTTGCGGGCAGTGCCGTTTCCAAGGTCGGCAGGATGACGGGGACGCTGGATATTTCGAGGCCGAACATCAGTGACGCCAGACAGACGCCGATCAGTGCGGCCGTGTTTCTGGCCGAGGTTGAGACGCTCATAGATGGACATTCCTTTTCAACCCGACGCGGACGTCGGCGGCACGGGTTGACGGATATGGGCGCTATGCGCTTATGACGGAAATGAATTGATTTTGTTGATTTCAGTTTGATTGCTCATATATGTGGGCTATGGACTTCGAGCCCACATTGCTTCGCGCCTTTGTTGCCGTCTGCGAAACCGGCGGATTCACGCGCGCGGCGCAACGACTGCATTTGACCCAGTCCGCTGTCAGCCATCAGATCCGGCGGCTGGAGGAACAGGTCAGGCGGCCGCTTCTGTATAGGACCACGCGCAAGCTGACCCTGACCGAAGATGGCGAGGATTTTCTGCGTCACGCCGAACAGATTCTGCAAGGTCAGGAGGCGCTGACGCGCCGCTTTCATTCTTCCACAGCCTCAGGTGCCATCCGGCTGGGCGTTCCGGAAAACTTCATTGGCGATCGGCTGCCGCAACTGCTTGGCCGGTTCGCTCGCAGCTACCCTGCGGTTCGGCTCGAGGTTTCGGTCAGTGTCTGTCTTGACTTGCGGGCCAAGGTCGATGCCGGCGAACTCGATCTTGCGGTGGCGATTACCCGATCGGACGCAAAGGGTGGAGCCGTTCTTCGCCAGACGCAATTCGTCTGGTCGGCAACCGACACTTTCAAACGGCCGCAGGATTCATCGTTGCCATTCGCGCTCTCGCCGCCGCCGTGCGCGCTCCGTTCGATGGCTGTTGAGGCTCTCACGGCTTCGGGCATCGATTGGCACGTCGGTTTCACGTCGGCGAACCAGCACGGTCTGAAGGCGGCCGTGAAAGCGGGACTGGCGGTGTCGATCTTCGCCCAGGAGGAGATCGAACCCTGGATGAGGGTTCTTGACGGCAACGACGGCCTGCCGCCTTTGCCGGAAGCGAATTACGTCTTGATCCGGAAGCATGGCGACCAGATGCCGTGCGCTGCTGAACTGGGGCGGTTGATCGTTGACGAGGCGCGCTTCTGGCCCAACTCATCGGGAGGGCCAGAGCGGGCTCGCTTGACACCGGTCTAGCGCACTTCGCTTTGGTCGGTGCCCGTGCGCTCTACGCCGTCGCGAGTTTCAGACCCATCCGCCCCGCGATTTCCTGCGTGAACTGCCAGGCGACGCGGCCCGAGCGCGATCCGCGCGTGGTCGACCATTCGAGCGCTTCGCGTTCTAACTGATCGTCGGGCATCTTGACGCCGAAGTGCTTGCAATAGCCCCGCACCATCTCGAGATACTCGTCCTGGCTGCATTTATGGAAGCCGAGCCACAGGCCAAAGCGATCCGACAGCGAGACCTTTTCCTCGACGGCTTCGCCGGGATTGATGGAGGTCGAACGCTCGTTCTCGATCATGTCGCGCGCCAGCAGATGACGGCGGTTCGAGGTCGCGTAAAGGATCACGTTGTCGGGCCGACCTTCGATGCCGCCTTCCAGAACAGCCTTCAGCGACTTGTAGGACGCGTCGTTGCCGTCGAACGACAGGTCATCGCAGAATACGATGAAGTGAAAATCGGATTCGCGCAGCAGCGACATCAGAAGCGGCAGGCTTTCGATATCCTCGCGATGAATTTCGATCAGCTTCAACCGGCCGCGCACTTTCGGCATGGCGTTCACGCTGGCATGCGCCGCCTTCACCAGCGACGACTTGCCCATGCCCCGCGCGCCCCAAAGCAGGGCATTGTTCGCGGGCAGGCCTGTGGCGAAGCGTTCGGTGTTCTCGATCAGGATGTCCCGCATCCGGTCGATGCCCCGGAGCAAGCTGAGATCGACCCGGCTGACCTTTGGAACCGGCACCAGATGGCCGCTCGGCTGCCAGACAAAGGCGTCGGCTTTTTTGAGAGAATCGGGGGTCGATGGTCTGGCCGCTGAAATGCTCAGGCTGGCGGCGATACTCTCGAGCGCGAGCGCGATCCGGGCCTGGATCTCGGTGTCGACTGCTGCGGCAGGGCGTTTTGTCGCGGTTTTGATGGCCTTGCCGGGACGCGCCTTCGTGGCAGCCCTGGAGGCCTTTTTATTGGGTTTTTTGGACATGAATCAGTACCTCAGAGGCACCCTTAGCGAGGGCAACGGGCGGCTGCAAGCGCCACAGATGCATGGCCAAATCGACATGTCAGGTCCCGTTGCAATTGGACGGCCTGTCGCTATAGTCCGCGCAAATTCGGCCAAAACGGCCTTGCGCCTACGCGTTTCGCCCGATGGCGGGCGCCTTTCTGAGGACTTTTCGTATGTTCATTACTCCTGCCTTTGCTCAAGCCGCCGGCGCCGGTGATACCAACAGCATGCTGATGTCGCTGCTGCCGTTCGCACTGATTTTCGTCATCATGTACTTCCTGATTCTGAAGCCGCAGCAGAAGAAGCTGAAGGATCATCAGGAACTGGTGAAGAACATCCGCCGCGGCGATACCGTCGTCACCAATGGCGGCCTTGTCGGCAAGGTGACCAAGGTTGTCGATGACGACCAGGTCGAGATCGAAATCTCCGACGGTGTCCGTATCCGTCAGATGCGCCAGATGATCTCCGGCGTGCGGACGAAGGGCGAGCCTGCCAAGGATTCAAAGGAAGAAACAGCCGCGAGCTAACGCTCCGGGTGCAAACGCTTTCACGAATCTGACGGGTCATCCAGTGGTCCGATTCTAACATTCGCACCCATTTCTCGGCTGGCATTGTTGCGAATGTTAGAAACAAAGGACCACTGGCAATTATAGGTTTCGAGTGTCCCTTCGTGTCCGACGTTTGCACGAGGGGGCCGCTGCAGAATTAAGCAAACGTCGGACACGGGACACTCGATGCTTTATTTCACGCGTTGGAAGGCGCTGGCGGTCATTCTGACCGCCACGATCGTTTGCCTTTTCGCGGTTCCGAACTTCTTCCCTGAATCGACCGTCAAGACCTGGCCGAAGTGGGCCCAGCGTCATATCGTGCTCGGCCTCGACTTGCAGGGTGGCTCGCACATCCTGCTCGAGGTCGATTCGAACTCGGTGAAGAAGGACAAGCTCGATCAGGTGCGCGACGATGTGCGGCGCACGCTGCGCGACGCCAAGATCGGCTACACCGGGCTCGCGGTTCGCGGCGAAAGCGTCGAAGTCCGCGTCAAGGACACCGACCTCACCAACGCGCTCGCCAAGCTGCGCGAACTGTCCCAGCCGCTTGGCGGTCTGCTCGGCTCGAGCGGTCAGCGCAGCGTTGAAGTCAGCGATGCCGGCGGCGGGCTGATCCGTCTGACCGTGCCTCCGGCAGCGATCACCGAACGCGTCCGCCAGTCGGTCGAACAGTCGATCCAGATCGTCGAGCGCCGCATCAACGAACTCGGCACCGTCGAACCGCTGATCCAGCGTCAGGGCATCGATCGCATTCTCGTTCAGGTACCGGGCCTCCAGGATCCGACCCGCCTCAAGGAATTGCTCGGCAAGACGGCGAAGCTCGACTTCCGGATGGTTGATCCGACCGTGCCGCCCGATCAGGCGCAGCAGGGGCGGGTGCCGCCGGACTCCGAGCTGTTGATGAGCTCGACAGCGCCGAAGGTGCCCTACGTCATCAAGAAGCAGGTGCTTGTCTCCGGCGGCGATCTGACCGACGCGCAGCCCGGCTTCGATCAGCGCTCCGGCGAACCGATCGTCAGCTTCCGCTTCAACACCTCCGGCGCGCGCAAGTTCGCGCAAGCCACCCTTGAGAACGTGGGACAACCGTTCGCCATCGTACTCGACAACGAAGTGATTTCGGCGCCGGTCATCCGCGAACCGATCACCGGCGGTTCCGGCCAGATTTCCGGCAACTTTACAGTGCAGGGCGCGAATGATCTGTCGATCCTGCTGCGCGCGGGCGCGCTGCCCGCGCCGCTGACGATCATCGAAGAGCGCACGGTCGGCCCGGGACTTGGTCAGGACTCGATCGCCGCGGGCGAACTGGCGTCCTACGTCGGCTCGGTGCTGGTTATTGTGTTTATGCTTTTGACCTACCGGCTGTTCGGCTTCTTCGCCAACGTGGCGGTCGCGATCAACGTCGCCATGATCTTTGGTATCCTGTCGCTGCTCAATGCAACGCTGACGCTGCCCGGCATCGCCGGCATCGTTCTGACGGTCGGCATCGCGGTCGACTCCAACGTCCTGATCTATGAGCGTATCCGTGAGGAATTGCGTGCCGGCCGGACTGCAATCTCGGCCATCGACGCCGGCTTCACCCGGGCGCTCGCGACCATTCTGGACTCCAACATCACCACGTTCATCGCGGCCGCCGTGCTGTTCTATATCGGCACCGGGCCGGTGCGCGGCTTCGCCGTGACGCTCGGCATCGGCATCATCAC
>JAUSAX010000099.1 GCA_030652315.1 Afipia sp.
CGCATCAGCGCGGAGCCGGACTGGCCGCCGGTCACGTGGCGCGCCGGGCAGCCCATGTTGATGTCGATGATGTCAGCACCGGCGGCTTCCGCTATTCGCGCGCCCTCGGCCATCCAGTGCGTTTCACAGCCGGCGAGCTGAACCACATGCGGGCCGATACCGGCGGCCTCACAGCGCAGGACGGACATTGGGCGGCCGCGTGCGAGATCGTCGCTGGCGGTCATTTCGGATACGACGAGACCGGCTCCCAGCTCAGCAGCAATGCGACGGAACGGAGCATCGGTCACCCCTGACATCGGGGCGAGGAGGACGCGATTGGCGACTTTAATGTCGCCGATGGTCAGCGCTGCCTGACGTGCCGGTGCCATGCCGATCACCGCGTATCCCGCTTTCTGACGAACCCCGCCTCATTGCGGAGGACCCATAGCTCAATTTCTAAGCATCGCAAAATCATGCCTACACTTTAGCCATTTGCGAGCGACGCGCAAGTGCGCCGCAACAATTCTTCCAAATTCTTCACAGGGTTGCAGATTCGCGCTGTTCCCGGCCCGAATATGCTAAGGGCTGCACCCAAACCCGCCAATACTCGGCTCATCCAACCTGCTCGGACGGTCGTTACCTACCCATGCCAACATCAAAACGGACTGCCGCCATTATCGTCGCCGCCGGCCGCGGGCTTCGCGCCGGGACCGGAGGCCCCAAGCAATACCGATCCATCGGCGGTAAAACCGTCCTTTCGAGGGCGATGGAGCCGTTCTGCACACATCCGGATGTCTTCGCCGTTCAACCGGTGCGCAACCCGGATGACGCCGACATTTTCGACCAGGCGGTTTGCCATCTCAAATATCAAACGCCTGTAAGCGGCGGCGCGACGCGGCAGGCTTCCGTCCGGGCCGGACTCGAAGCCCTTGCAAGCCAGTCGCCGGACATCGTCCTCATTCACGACGCCGCTCGCGCGTTCGTCACCGACAAGGTGATCTCGCGCGCCATCGATGCGGCGCTGATCACTGGCGCTGCGATTCCCGTCGTGCCAGTGACCGACACTATCAAGATGGTGGATGGATCGGGCGCGGTACAGACGACTCCCGATCGCGCGAATTTACGAATCGCGCAGACGCCGCAGGCGTTTCGTTTCGACGTTATTCTGGACGCCCATCGCCGCGCCGCGCGTGAAGGCCGCGATGATTTTACCGACGACGCCGCAATCGCCGAATGGGCAGGATTGACCGTCGCGACCTTTGAAGGCGATGCTGCGAATATGAAACTGACCACCCCGGAAGACTTTGCACGCGAAGAAGCGCGCCTTGGCGCCATGCTGGGCGATATCCGCACCGGCACCGGCTACGACGTGCATGCCCTCACCGACGGCGATCACCTGATGCTGTGCGGCGTGCGTGTGCCGTTCAATCGCGGCTTCCTTGCGCACTCCGATGGCGACGTCGGACTGCATGCCATTGTTGACGCCATCCTCGGCGCGCTGGCAGATGGCGATATCGGCTCGCACTTTCCGCCGAGCGACCCTAAGTGGAAGGGGGCTGCGTCCGATCAGTTCCTGAAACATGCCGTCGAACTCGTCGGCAAGCGTGGCGGCCGCATCGCGCATCTCGAAGTGACGATGATTTGCGAAGCGCCGAAAATTGGTCCGCTGCGCGAGGCGATGCGTGCGAAGATCGCAGAGATCACCGGGCTTCCGCAGTCGCGCGTTGCGGTGAAAGCAACCACAAGCGAACGCCTCGGATTTACCGGACGCCAGGAAGGCATTGCCGCGACCGCGAGCGCTACCATCCGGCTGCCGTGGGATGCTAACGACGGGCAGTTCGCATGAGCGCCAGCGCCATTCGCGCCCTCTCCCGCTCGTTGCTGGATCTGTGCCGGATGCGCAAGCTGACGATTGCGACCGCCGAGTCCTGTACCGGCGGACTTGTTGCGGCGGCACTGACCGAAATTCCCGGTTCCTCCGACGTCGTCGATCGCGGCTTCGTCACCTATTCCAACGAAGCCAAGCACGCGATGCTCGGCGTCGAGACCTCGACGCTGGAAACATTCGGTGCGGTGAGCAAGGAAACCGCGACCGCGATGGCATTCGGCGCACTGGAACATGCCGATGTCGATCTTGCGGTTTCGATTACCGGGATCGCAGGCCCCGGCGGCGCAACGCCCGGAAAGCCTGTGGGACTGGTGCATCTGGCGGTCGCCGCGCGCGATGGCCGTATCGCGCACAAGGAGTGCCGCTTCGGCGCGGTCGGTCGCAACAATGTCCGCGAGCAATCAGTGGTCGAAGCGCTGAAGATGCTGACGGAGATGGCGCGCGGACCGCAGCCGCCGCTCAAGAAGCGCCTACGCGCGGCCGCCCATAGATTGCGTCCGCGCGTTTCTCGAACGCCGCGGCGAAGCGGTGGAAAGCTGCGTCGAACATCGCGCCCATCAGCACCGCGAGCATCCGACTCTTGAATTCGTAGGCGATGAAGAAGCCGACATCGCAGGCGTTCTCGGATTTCGCCTCGAAGGTCCAGCGGTTCTCAAGCTTGCTGAACGGCCCCTGCAGATATTCGACAAGGATTTTCAGATTCGGGTGATCGAGCGTCACCCGACTGGTGAACGACTCGCGGATCAGCTTAAAAGATACCGTCATGTCGGCAACGATGACCTCGCTGCCGTCGGGCTTCTTCGTCCGCTGACGAATTTTCAGGGCATGGCACAGCGGTACAAACTCGGGATAACGCTCCACGTCGGCGACAAGGCTGAACATCTTCTCCGCGCTGTGATGCACGCGGCGCTTGCTTGAGAACTTCGGCATGGAAAACTAGCGCCTTGCAGCGGCGCGCGCCGCCTGCAGTTTCGCGAAGTCTTCGCCGGCATGATGCGAGGATCGCGTCAGCGGGCTCGCCGACACCATCAAGAAGCCCTTGGTGTAGGCAACCTTCTCGTAGCCGCCGAATTCATCCGGCGTCACATAGCGCATCACGGCGTGATGCTTGAGGCTCGGCTGCAGGTACTGGCCGATGGTCAGGAAATCCACATCGGCCGAACGCAGGTCGTCCATCACCTGCAGCACCTCATGGCGCTCCTCGCCGAGGCCGACCATGATGCCGGATTTGGTGAAAATGGTCGGGTCCATTTCCTTGACCCGCTGCAGCAGCCGGATCGAATGGAAGTAGCGCGCGCCGGGACGCACGGTCAGATAGCGCGACGGCACCGTTTCCAGATTGTGATTGAACACGTCGGGCTTTGCGGCCACGACCTGCTCCAGCGCACCGTTCTTGCGTAGAAAATCCGGCGTCAGAATCTCGATCGTCGTAGTCGGGCAGCTCGCACGAATCGCGCGGATGGTTTTGGCAAAATGATCGGCACCGCCGTCGGCGAGATCATCGCGGTCCACCGAGGTAATAACGACATGGTTCAGGCCGAGCTTCGATACGGCCAGCGCCACATGCTCCGGCTCGGATGCGTCGAGCGCGTTCGGCATTCCGGTCTTGACGTTGCAGAAGGCGCAGGCGCGGGTGCAGGTGTCACCCATGATCATGAAGGTGGCGTGCTTCTTGTCCCAGCACTCGCCGATGTTCGGGCAGCCCGCTTCCTCGCACACGGTGACGAGGCCGTTTTCCTTGACGATATTGCGGGTGTTGGCATAGCCGCGCGAATTCGGCGCGCGCACCCGAATCCAGTCGGGCTTCGCCGGCGACTTCGCATCCGGTCGGTTGACCTTCTCCGGATGGCGCGGACGCACCTGATTGGAAGACACCGTATCGATCAGAACAACCATGAAAAGCCCGCGATTTCCTTCGACTTACCTAAGCCTGCCGCCCCCTTGGCGCAAGCTGTCCGCGTCACCTTGATAGGGCATGATCTTTTCCGAAAACCGGTTTCCACTTTTCGGGATCATGCCTTACCTTGGAATGCATATCACGTCCTGAAGCGATCCAGCATGGCCCTCCGCGCACATCCCCTGCCCAAAAATGGCTGAAAGCCGCGTTCCAGCCCCTGCCGGACGCCTGCTGACGCGCAAATTCTTCGCGCGCAGCGTCCATGAGGTTGCGCCCGACCTGATCGGGGCGACGATGCTGGTGGACGGCGTCGGCGGCATCATCACCGAGGTCGAGGCCTATCACCACACCGAGCCGGCGGCACATTCCTTCAACGGACCGACGCCGCGCAACACGGTGATGTTCGGCCCGCCGGGGTTTCTCTACGTCTATCGCTCCTACGGCATTCACTGGTGCATGAATGTCGTCTGCGAAAAGGAAGGCTCCGCCAGTGCGGTGCTGATCCGCGCGATTGAGCCTACCCACGGCATCCCGGCGATGCGCCGCCGTCGCGGATTGCACGACGAACGAACGCTGTGTTCGGGGCCCGGCAAGCTCTGCGAGGCGATGGCCGTGAGCGACAAACACAATGCGCTGCCGCTCGACGCGCCGCCGATTGCGATTTATGCGCGGACACGGAAGCCCGAGATCGTCAGCGGCATCCGTATCGGCATCACCAAGGCCGTCGAGCTGCCGTGGCGCTACGGATTAAAGGGCTCGAAATTTCTCAGTAAGCCGTTTCCGGCATAAGGCGAAATGGTGACGAACTTCGCTGCAAAAGGCGAAGCGGTGGCGTAACCGGGACACCTCAGAATTCGAGATGTTTGCATCGCGGCGACGTCGCTCCGACGGATCGTGTCCTTGTTATGCGTAGTGAGCATGGGTGTAACGGCACGCACGCCTCGAAAAAGTGCATCCATCAGAATACAGGCAGCCAAGACACGCCAGTTTTTCCGACTGCGGGATCGTCATCCTGAGGTGCGCGCTCTTGCGCGCCTCGAAGGATGCTTTTTGAAAAACGTCCATCATCCTTCGAGGCTCGCCAAAGTTGGCTCGCACCTCAGGATGACGGATCCACATCGCGCTCCGGTGTCCGATCAGATCGTCGCGTGGCAGACCGCCTCGATCCGGTTGCCATCGGGATCGCGCAGGAACGCAGCGTAGTAGGATGCGTGATAATTGCGCAGGCCCGGAGCGCCGTCGTCGCTGCCGCCCGCTGCGATTCCCGCGTCCCAGAATGCATCAACCTAAGTTTGCCACTTTGCTTTGAAGCACCAGTGTCGGCCAGCGGCGTCCTCAGGCTTCGCGCCCTTGCGGATCGAGATATAGACGCGATCCGGATAAGCGGAGCGCGAGCGTTCGCCGTAGCCAAGCCAATCGTCTCGGCGTCCGACCTTGACGACGCCAAGCGCATTCATGATCGCATCATAGAAGCGCTCAGCAGCAGCGATGTCGGAGACGGTAATCGAAACATGATCGAGCATCGTTCACTCCAGGATATCGCTCCGTGATCTTCATTGGTCAGACTACGTTCAGACCCGGCGTCGTGAGAAGTCAGTCAGCAATGCAAACAAGATGACGGGAAGTGTTGCGATTGCGATGGGTATGAATGCAAACGCTGGATTCCCGCTGACGTCCCACGCGATCCCGCCGATGATTGAGATGAGCATCGCAACGCCATAACCAATCGTGAATACCCCCGCAGACATGCGGGGCACGTCATCCGGTGCAACCAGCAGAGCGGGCAGCGTCAGGACGAGGGTCAGCACAACCGCGCAGGAGAAGCCGATAAAGGCGGCTGCCGCCAGAACGCCCCACAGGCTCGTTGCGGACAAAACGCCTGCAATTGCGACGATTCCAATCACCGCGGCTGCAATGAGCGGCCACTTTTTTCGTTCCCATCGGCTCGACATGACCAGCAGAATGAACGACGCCGGCAACTGCCCGACGTTCAGCGCGGTGAGCGCGGGACCGATCAGGTCCGTACGCTCGGTGTGAAGCAAAAATCCGGGAAGGAACGCGTTGGAGCAGAAATAAATCTGGTTGCTGCTGCTCATCATCAGGCCAAGCTTCCAGAGCAACGGATCGCGCCAATCCGGCATCCACTGGCGTGGGCGGGAGACCGGCGCGCTCTTCCCTCCCGGCTGAAACCAGAAGATGACGAGTGCGATGACGACGAGCGGAATTGACCACAGCACGAGGCTGGTCCGCCAGCTTCCGCCCACGACCGGCAATATCACGGCGGCAAGAAGCACGGGGAAGATCTCGCCGAACAGAAGTCCGTTGGTGTAAACGGCGGTGGCGAAGCCGATCTGCCTCGGCACCCATTGGCGCACGATCGGCGGCATCGCCGGTTGCATCACCGCGATCCCCGCCGCCATGACGACGGTTGTGATGTAAAGCACGATCGTATCGGACGTCAGGCCGCGCAAGGCCGAACCCGCCGCAGCGATCAAAAGCCCGATGATCAGCGCGGGCACGGCGCCGACACGCGCGATCAGCAGCGAGCCCGGGATCGCGACCAGAGCGAACAGAAAAACCGGAATGGCGTTGAGAATTCCGACTTCCGTGCCGGAAAGCTTGAGATCGAGAATAATAAGCGCAAGAACCGGCGGGACCGCAAGGATGGTCAGACGAAGGCCATTCCCTGCCAGCCAAAGTAGAAAGAGCGCGCCGAATGTCGAGCGTGCCGAACTCACGCCACGTCCTTCAGCCGCTCCAGTGCTTCGAGAATCTTCGCCTTGCGGGCTTCGGCTTCGTCACGCTTCTCGCGCTGCTCGTCGATCACCTCTTCCGGCGCATTGGCGACGAACTTCTCGTTGCCGAGCTTGGCATCGACACGCTTGATGTCCGCGTCCGCCTTGGCCAGTTCCTTGTCGAGACGGACTTTCTCCGCAGCAAGATCGATCACACCCTTGAGCGGGATCGCGGCCACTTCGCCGCGCACCAGCAACTGCACCGAGCCGTCCGGCGCACGATCGGCAAACGAAATATCGCCGAGGCGTGCGAGACGCTTCATCACATCGCTCCAGCGCTCCGCGCGAGATTTGATGTCGGCGGACGCACCGACCAGCACCAGCGGAAACAGCGTGGCAGGCGGGATGTTCATTTCCGCGCGCATCGAGCGGATTGCCGAGATGAGTTCGATCAGCCAGCCGATTTCAGCCTCGGCCGCAGGATCGCTGAATGTTTCGATCTCCGGCGCCGGCACAACGATGACCGGCATCGCCATCGGATCGCCAGCAATTGCCGGCGCGATGATTGGCGCAGCCGGTGCCTTCAGCGGCCATTCGGCAAGCGCCAGCAGTCCTTCGCGTTTGGCCGTCACTGCCCAGAGTTCTTCCGTAAGGAACGGCATGAACGGATGCAGCAGTTTCAGAATTTCGTCGCGCGCCCAGGCGATGCTGGCCTGCGTCTCGGCCTTGGCCGGACTGTCCGCGCCCATCAGCACGGGTTTTGCGAGTTCGAGATACCAGTCGCAGTAAATGTTCCAGACGAAGCGGTACATGATGCCGGCTGCGTCGTTGAAGCGATAGGCCTGAATGGCTTCGGTGACCTCGCGCGTGGCGCGCGCGGTTTCATGCGCGATCCAGCGGTTGAGCGTTTCCTTCGCTTTCGACGGATCAAATCCGTCGGCCAGCGCGCAGCCGTTCATTTCTGCGAATCGCGATGCGTTCCACAGCTTGGTCGCGAAGTTGCGATAGCCTTCGACACGCTGGGTCGAGAGCTTGATGTCGCGGCCCTGCGCCGCCATCGCCGCCAGCGTGAAGCGCAGCGCGTCGGCGCCATAGTCATCAATGAGGTGCAGCGGATCGATGACGTTGCCTTTCGACTTCGACATCTTCGCGCCCTTCTCGTCGCGGACGAGGGCGTGGATGTAGACGGTCGGGAACGGCACGTCCTTCATGAAGTGCTTGCCCATCATCATCATCCGGGCGACCCAGAAGAAAATGATGTCGAAGCCGGTGACGAGGACGTTGGTCGGGTAATAGCGCTTCACATCGACGTCGGTGTCCGGCCAGCCGAGCGTCGAGAACGGCCACAGCGCCGACGAGAACCATGTATCGAGCACGTCTTCGTCGCGCGTGATGAAGCCCTCGCGCTTCGCCGGATCGACGGCCATGTCATGGCCCTGCTCCGCCGTGATGATTTCCTTCTCGACGTAATAGCCGAGCGCCTTGCCGACCGCTTCGTCTTCGGTCTCGGCAACGAACACCTTGCCATCCGGTCCGTACCACGCCGGGATCTGATGACCCCACCAGAGCTGGCGCGAGATGCACCACGGCTGGATGTTCTCCATCCACTCGAAGTAGGTCTTCTCCCAGTTCTTCGGCACGAACGCGGTTTCGCCATTGCGCACAGCCGCAATCGCGGGCGCTGCAAGCGTCTTCGCATCGACGTACCACTGGTCGGTCAGGTACGGCTCGATGACGACGCCGGAGCGGTCGCCGTGCGGCACCATGTGGGTGTTGGGTTCGATCTTGTCGAGGAAGCCGGTTTCCTCCAGCCGCGCCACGATCAGTTTGCGCGCGGCAAAGCGGTCCTTGCCGTCGAGTTCTTCGGCAAAGATCAGCGCGGCTTCCGGCAGGTCGCGCAGGTAGTCCTCATTGCCCGAGAGCGCCATGCGCCCTTCCTGATCGAGCACACTGATGGAGCGCAGGTTGTGGCGGCGGCCGACCTCGAAGTCATTGAAATCGTGCGCCGGCGTGATCTTCACAGCGCCCGAGCCCTTCTCGGGATCGGAGTAGTCGTCGGCGACGATCGGAATCAGGCGGCCGACCAGCGGCAGCACCGCTCTCTTGCCGACGAGGTGCCTGTAGCGGTCATCGTCAGGGTTCACGGCGACGGCGGTGTCGCCGAGCATGGTCTCGGGGCGCGTGGTCGCGACCACGATGTAGGTTGATGGATTCTCCGCATCATAGGCGATGCCCTCGAGCGGATACCGTAGGTGCCAGAGGCTGCCCTTAACCTCGATCTGCTGGACTTCGAGGTCCGAAATCGCGGTCAGCAACTTCGGGTCCCAGTTGACCAGCCGCTTGTCCTTGTAGATCAGGCCCTGTGCGTAGAGTTCGACGAACACCTTGGCGACCGCGCGCGACAGCCCCTCGTCCATCGTGAAGCGTTCGCGCGACCAGTCGCACGATGCGCCGAGGCGCTTGAGCTGATTGACGATGACGCCGCCGGATTCGGCCTTCCACTTCCAGACCCGCTCCAGAAACGCCGCGCGTCCCATGTCGCGGCGGCCCGGCTCCTGCCGTTCCATCAACTGCCGCTCGACCACCATCTGGGTGGCGATGCCCGCGTGGTCTGTTCCCGGCTGCCAGAGCACGTCGCGGCCACGCATGCGCTCGAACCGGCACAGGATGTCCTGCAGCGTGTTGTTCAGCGCGTGGCCCATGTGCAGCGAGCCGGTGACGTTCGGCGGCGGGATCACGATGGTGAAGGGTTCGGCGTCGCGGCGCTCGGGCCGTCCGGCCTTGAACGCGCCGGCGTCTTCCCAGGCGCTGGCGATACGGGTCTCAATCTCGGCGGGCTGGTAGTTTTTCTCGATCATCACACTGCAATCAAAAGGGAAAGGCTCGCGCTAGTGGTCCGATTCAAACATTCGCCGTTCGCTTCGGCAGGCATTGCTGCGAATGTTTGAATCGAAGGACCACTAGCAAATATAAGTTTCTAGTGGAGTTTTGGATTTGACATTCGCTTTGCGGACTCGCGGCTTGGCGGGAGCGAATGTCAAATCCACTCCACTAGAAAGCCCCCAGCGCGGCTCAAGTCAACCATTCGGAATATGGGGAATTTAGGCCCGGAAAGCCAGAATTAGCGGCCGCGGGCGACACGCTCGATCTCGGCCTTGACGATCCGCTCGACCAGCTGGGGCAGATTGTCGTCCAGCCAGGATTTCAGCATCGGACGGAGCATCTCCTTGACGAGATCCTCCAGCGTCCGGGCGTTGTTGCTCAGGACGGTGTTGGCCAGCGTATTGAAGGCCGACTCAACCGCGGAAACCGTCGAACCCGACAGAATCTGCTGCGACGGCATCTCGCGCGGCGGTGCCCGTTCGATGAAGCTGGGCGATTCCATCGCCGGGGCGCGGTGAGGAGAAACTTGAACCATCGGCGACTCGGTGAACTCCAGATCATCCTCGGGTTCGATCTTGTTGAACGACGGCGGGGGTGTTTCCGGCACCGCCATCTGTTCGGTCAGTTCGAACACATCGTTGTCTTCTTCGGGCTCTTCGGCCTTTGGCGGCGGTGCGGCGGGCGCATCGAAACTCGCCATCATCGCGTCGATCTCGGCCTGACTGTTCTTCGCGGGCGCAGGAGCCGGTGCAGGTGCCGCGGCCACGACTGCCGGTTTGGCCGGTGCGATCTTGGACGGCGGAATGCCTGCCATCACCGGACGCGCCGGTGCGGGTCGCGACATCTCCGCCTTGGGAACTTCGGTCCTTGGAGGCGCGGCAGCCGGAGCAGCAGCCACCGGAGCAGCAGAAGGCGGTGCGGCAGCTCCTGCGGCAGGCTTGGCCTCATCATCCGAAATGATGCGCCTGATCGACGCCAGAATCTCCTCCATCGAGGGCTCCTGCGCCTTTGCCGGTTGCGTCATCTCCGACTCCACATCATCGGCTTCGATCTATCCATGGGATCTGCAAAAGCCGCACATCACCGTCACGAATCGCTTTAGCGACCCTTCAGAACGGTATGTCATGGCAACAATTTATTGCAAGCAACGGCCTCTGAACTCGGCCGGTTGATCACAGCGCTGACGAGAGAAGGTTAACCGGCGGCCTCGTGGAGTGGATTAGACATTCGCGCCGGGTTTCCCGACGCGAACATCAAATCCGAAATTCCACGAGAAGCTTATTAGCGGCCGTCGGGTGTCCGTACGCCGAACCAGCTATCACGAACCTGGTGATAGTTGACGCTTGGATCGTAGACGTTCGTCGCGAGTTTCAGGACGCTCGGCGACAGGCGGCCGATGGAATTCAGCACGCTGTAGGACGCGACGACGCGATCGTGCTGCGCCGTCACGAGCGCGACGCGCGCGTTCACCAGCGCCTGCTGTGCATTGAGGACGTCGAGCGTCGTGCGCTGCCCGACCCTAGCCTCTTCGCGAACGCCGTTGAGCGCGATTTCAGATGCGGCCACCTGCGACTGCGCCGACTGAACCTGTGCCTTGCCGGCAACAAGCTGGCCCCACGCCTGCGCGACGGTCGCACGGGTCTGGTCGCGAACCTGTTCGAGATTGAGGCGCTGCTGCGCCAGTGATTCTTTCGACTGACGGATAAGCGAGTATTCCGCGCCGCCTTGATAGACCGGCACGGTCAACTGGGCGACGGCGGATGCGCCGAAGGCCCGGTACGTGGCCATCGTGCTCTCATAGGACTGCTGGACGCTGCCCTGAAGCGTGACAACCGGGAACAGCGCACCTTCGCTGACCTTCACCTGCAGGAAACTTACGTCGATGCCGTACATGGCGGCAGTCACGTTGGGGTTTTCCAGGAGGCCGCGATCGATTGCGCCGTTCAGCGTGGTCGGCAGGAAACGATCGACGGGCGAACCGGGCGCAAGGTTGACGGGGTCATTGCCGATGATGCGGCGGAAATTCGCGCGCGTCGTGGTCAGGTTGGATTCCGCCGTCAAAAGCTGCGTCTTGCCTGCGGCAAGTTGCGCTTCGGACTGAGCCACGTCGGTGCGAGTCACTTCGCCGACGTTGAAGCGATCGCGAGTCTGCTTGAGGGTCTGCTCGAGCACGCGGACGTTGCTCTTCTGCACTTCGACGATGGCCGAGTCGCGCAGGTAGTCCATGTAGATCGTCGCAGCCGAGAACAGCACGGTCTGTTCGAGCACGCGCAAACCTTCGCGTGCAGCGGAGACCTGACTTTCCGCGGCGCGGGTGCGGTTGCCGGTCTGCCCGCCGTTGAACAGCGTCTGGGTTACCGTCGCACCGACCGAGCGCGGCGCATTGACGCCCGCGATGCTGGTGGTGGCCACGCGTCCACCGACCTGGGTGTTCTGAGCGGTGTCGGTGTACTGGGTGCCGGCGCTGGCCGTAACGGCGACGCGTGGACGATAACCGGACAATGCCTGTGGCACGCTTTCGTCAGTGGCGCGGACCGATGCGCGCTGAGCGTTCAATTGCGGATTGTTTTGGTAGGCACGCACCAGTGCGGCATCGATGGTGTCAGCCAGGACAGGAGTCGCCATGACCGAGCACACCAGGAGAGCCGCCAGAGCGGCACCCGCACTAAGCTTCATCCGATAGGTAGCTTGCATTCTTTGTTCCCCAAACCGGCTCTGCTCGCCATCTGAGGCGCGCGTAAAACCGGGCAACTGAGTCGGGCTGTGCCCTCCTTGCCAGTCTATGCATCGCCAAGCCGGGGTGAAACCCCGTCTCGCCCGGCCGCAACCGAAACAGTGTGGCTGGGACATTGTAGCCACACCTGCGCAATTCCGAGGAAAACGGTCCTAAAAAGTGAACGCCGGACGGCGTTCCAGACCGGTCAAGACCGGCGCGGAGGCATCAAAAAGCACCCGGCTGCCGAAATCCGCCGGTGAGCGCGCGACCAGCATCGCCCGTGGAGGCCTGCTGGTCGCAAACACGCCGACAAGCCGCCCGCCCACCTTCAACTGCTCATACAGCCCGTCAGGCTCGATCTCGGTGGCGCCGTCCATGACGATGACGTCGTACGGGCCATGGACGCGGTCGCCCTCGGCCGGTGCGGCGGCTGTGACCGTCACATTGACGAGGCCCAGATCGGCGAGTTTTCTCGCCACCGCAGAGGCCAGTGCCGAATCGGGCTCGGTGGCAAAGACCTGCGCCGCGAGGTGCGCCACGACGGCCGCTGAATAGCCGGTCGCGCAACCGACCACCAGCACGCGGTCCGTTTCGGAAATCGCGGCGGCCTGAATCATTTTCGCGAGCACCACCGGCTTGATCAGGTGGCGTTTCGCCCGCCCGTCCGCGGCAACATCGATATCCATATCCAGATAGGCGATCGGACGCTTGCCGTCCGGCACGAACTGTTCGCGCGGCACCGCGAGCATCGCGTCAATGATGCGCAGGTCCGTCACATCGCTCGGCCTCACCTGACAGTCGACCATATTCTGCCGCTGGGCCGTGAAATCTGACATGGGATAACCTCAAGACGGAACTGATTGGGACAGCCGGATCGACGTATCCGGCGCGGGCATATTTGCGGCAAGGCAGAATACGTTGCAAGCCTGTCTATGGTATGGGCTTACGGCCGATGGCAGCATGCCGGGGCATGGTGGGAAATGATGGCACATCATATGACAACACTTCCGTTCCGCTTTCATATTTCTGGACTGCTGCTGGCCGCACTGCTGATCGGCGCAAGCATAATCCCCGCCCCTGCGCAGACGACCGCGACACCGGCGGACACCGCGGATCAACAGGCTCCCAAGCGCAAGAAGATGGTCGAGCGCGCCGCCGCCGTCATGAAGGCACTCGGAGATGCTTCGGCGAAGCGCGGGCAGAAACTCCCGGCGCTGGCCGACTATTACGCCGCCAAGGCCGACCTCAAGTCGATCGATCCGTCTGCCCCGGAAGCGCCGCGGGCGAAGAAACTGCTGGCGGCGATGCAGAAGAACGAGCGCGAATATGTCCGCAAGCTCGGCACCAACAACATCGACGCGAGGCTCGATTCGCTCGCCGACAACGTCGAGGGCCGCAAGAAATTCGCAACCGACACCCGCAAGCAGATGTCGCGGCGGGGACTTTCCATGGATATCGGCACGTCCGACGAACACGAGACGGTGTTGAGCATCAAGTATTTCAAGATGGATCGGCCGACAGTTCTCAGTCTCGCGAGATCCGGCAAGATATTCGACAGGGCGCGCGATCTCGGATTCCGGTCCGTGATCTTCACGGACGGCCGCCTGACCTGGACCTATGACGTGGCAGCCAATTCATTCAAATGAAGAAAGATCAGCGCAAACGTCACGGCGGAATGCCGGCATCGGGTACGGACACATCAGTTCCGGAGTCTGCGTCCGGCGCGCTGTCCGCAACCGGCTTGTCGACTGTCCGGCGGCAGATGGGCGAGTTCGACGACCTGCCGCCCGAGGTGCGCGCGGCATTGATGTCCGCGAATGAGCCCAGCGATCAGATGATCGATGTCCTCTGCACCATGCATCGCAGCGGTTTTCCGGTCGCGGACCTGATGAAGGTGATCGCTGCAAGCAATGCCAAGAGCGGCAGTTAGCTCAAATTGACGGCGTGGGTCTCACCGCCGCAAATCCGCCCAACCGGGCTCGGCTGCGGCATAAAGACGGGCCCCGGTCACGGGATTGCATAAGTGCCTGTGCCCTTGTAACTAGTCGCGCCAGTGGGGCCACGTGGCGGAGTGGTTACGCAACGGTCTGCAAAACCGTGTACACCGGTTCAATTCCGGTCGTGGCCTCCAAGCTAACCTCTTGCATTTTCAGTATTAATTTCGTTCACAGCTTCGACTGCTAGGTCGGTTGCCTGCCTGCTTGCCACTGCGCTGCCGAGCGCGAGGGCGTCCCGACGAGGAATGCCCCTCGCCTGTCTCTTCCTGAGCGTTCTTTGCCGGCGGCTCGTTTTCAACGGCCGGGTCGCGCCTTGCGTGGTCTAGTTTGATTTCAGGGGACGCGGCCGCTCCCGCACAACGATGCTGTGGACCTCGCGTCCGTGATCGTCGCGGACGCTGATATGGCGAGGCGGACCGCCAATCTCAGCCTCAACCATCGCAACACGCTTGGCGATGGCGATGCCACTTACCCTGGCATCAGCCTCGTCACGGCACCAAAGACCGGTCGGGTCTTCGAGCGTAATTCCGTTGGTAATCTCGAAAAAGAAGTGCGGCATTGTGACCTCCGGGGAGCTAAGCGCCCGGCTAGCCGACCGTTCCGAATTAACAGTGCCTCACTATGTCTGCACCCACACCGATTTGACTCGCCAATATCGATTCGTGCGGCGCATTGTGGGGCATCACCGCCTGCCCTCGGCTGTTACCGGTGACTGAGAGTGTTGTGCTCCCGCCTGATCCAAGCAGGAGAGCGACTGTGACTCGCAAAACCATTGAACAGAATTGGCGCGACGAGGCTGAAGCCGCAAAGCAGGAAGCTGCATCGCTTCCCCCCGGCCCCGAGCGCGAGGCCCTCTTGAAGAAGTTTCGCCAGCTCAACACAGCATCCGAAATGAATGGCTGGCTGACGTCTCCCGGGCTTAAAGCCCCAACCGACAAATAACCGGATGCCAGCCAGCAAGCGCCCCCGCTGCAACGCCGATGTTATGGGCATTGTTTTCGCGCCTGGAGGACGATCCTGTAAGTCAGGTTGCCTTTATTGGCCGCCTCATTTACCTGGCACGAGCGACTATCTGCTCGGTCAACGCGACGACTTTGGGCGCACTGTTCCCTCGCCATTTTTCAATAAACCAAAATGCCCAAATGGCGAAAAACGAAAGAGCGACCACCCCCGCGATGAAAAGCAAAGTATTCATGGCTTCATCCAAACTGTCGTGGCGTTCACGGATCACCGGCATGGCAATCCGAGCGCAGAACTAACGACGAGTAATGAGGCAGTCTGTTCAAAACAGAACAATCGGGAACTGCATTTGCTGAAGTGCCTCTATTGGCAACATGATCGAGAGGTTATCGTTCCGTCATTGGACGGTGCGCCTCGAACAGGTTGCAGAGGATCCGCATCGGGCATGAAAATACCTCGCCACTGATACGCTAACAGTGGTGAAACGCACCGATCCAATTGTCCGGCGTTCACCACGAGCGAACGCCGGAAGATGGTCGTTAGCCGACCCGCAAGTTCTCTGCGGATTCTTTGCCGCGGTTTGCGACGACCTCGTAGCTGACCTTGGCGCCCTCATTGAGACCCGAGAGGCCGGCCTTTTCGACCGCCGAGATGTGGACGAACACGTCCTTGCCGCCCGTATCTGGCTGAATGAAACCGAAACCTTTGGTTGCGTTAAACCACTTCACTGTGCCTGTAGCCACGTTTGAAATCTCCAAGAGTAAGTCGAGCCAACAGCAAGCCCGAAATATTGAACCATGACAATAGAAACCGGGCGGCGTGATGATGTCGCGAGGTCGATATGGTCACTGAAGCCTTTTGCTGTCGCAAATTGGCATCGTGCTTTCGGAATGCGGTGTCTGGCTTATTCTCCGAGGGACCAGCACTGGGGCCCGCGCGATCCGGAAAAGTACCCGGTTTTCGGGACTAGCTGGGTCTAGAGGTGTTTCGAAGGTATGGCTGCAAAACCGTGTACACCGGTTCAATTCCGGTCGTGGCCTCCAATATTCTCTTATCCATTCACGCACATCGTTCTTTTTTCGGCGATTTACGCTTTGCAAGACTCAGGGCCTTTGCTATAGGCGGCCCATTGCTGCTTCAGCAGTATTCCTCGGTAGCTCAGCGGTAGAGCATTCGACTGTTAATCGAATGGTCGCTGGTTCGAATCCAGCCCGGGGAGCCA
>JAUSAX010000052.1 GCA_030652315.1 Afipia sp.
CTCTGTTTTAAACAGGAGAGCGGCATGGATGCCATGCCGCTCCGGTGCGTCCCTTGAGGCGCATGGTCATACGTTTCGCTCTCGGCTAAATAGTCCTCACGTTCATAAGAAACCGAGGAAACACCATGTCCCAGTCAGCCAAGCGTATCGTTCTCGCGGCCCGTCCTGTCGGCGAGCCGAAGCCCAGTGATTTTCGCCTTGAAGATTACGCGGTGCCGACGCCGGGCGACGGGCAACTCCTGCTGCGCACGATCTGGCTGTCGCTCGACCCCTACATGCGCGGGCGCATGGATGACGGTCCGTCTTACTCCGCGCCGGTCCCGATCGGCGGCGTGATGGAAGGCGGCACGGTTTGCGAGGTCATGGCCTCGAACAATCCGGGCTTTGCGAAGGGCGACATCGTTCTCGCACATGCCGGATGGCAGCAGTATGCACTCTCCGACGGCAAGGGACTGCGCAAGATCGATCCGAGCGTCGCGCCGATCTCCACAGCGGTCGGTGTGCTCGGCATGCCGGGCATGACGGCCTATACGGGCCTGCTTGAAATCGGCAAGCCGAAGCCCGGCGAAACGGTTGTCGTGGCGGCGGCGTCCGGCGCGGTGGGTTCGGCGGTCGGGCAGATCGCGAAGATCAAGGGCGCGCGCGCCGTTGGCATCGCGGGCGGCAAGGAAAAGTGCGATTACGTCAAGAACGAACTCGGCTTCGACGAGTGTCTCGACCATCGCGATCCCGATCTCGCAGCGAAGCTGAAAGAAGCCTGCCCGAAGGGCATCGACGTCTATTTCGAGAACGTCGGCGGCAAGGTGTTCGAGGCGGTGTTTCCGCGTCTCAACGACTTCGCACGTATCCCGGTGTGCGGCCTGATCGCTGATTACAGCACGATCTTCGGCAAGGACACGCCGGCGCCGAAATGGGCCAATTCGATCATGCGCGCCATTCTCGTGAAGCGCCTGAACTTCCGCGGCTTCATCGTTCGCGATTTCGCCGCGATGTTCCCCGATTTCATCCGCGACGTCCCGCAGTGGTTGCGCGAGGGCAAGCTCAAGCACCGCGAGTTCGTCACCGAAGGCATCGAGAGCGCGCCGGAAGCGTTCATGGGCCTGCTCAAGGGCGCGAACTTCGGCAAGCAACTCGTGCGCGTCGCGCCTGACAAGGTATAAGATTCCCAGAGTATATCTTCGTCATGGCCGGGCTTGTCCCGGCCATCCACGTTTGACGGGTGCAAGAAAGACGTGGATGCCCGCGACGAGCGCGGGCATGACGTGGAGATATTTTGCCTACCTCTTTTGAATGGCGAGGGTTTTTGGTTGAAGGACCGAGAACAGATCGATGTTGATCTGTCCTGCCGCGCGAACGTGGCGCACTTCAAAACCATCGGGCTGGAAGACATACTCGACCAGCCCGACTTCCTTCACGCCGATCAGTTCCTGCTTCGCGTTGGAACGGATCACGAAGGACGATGACGGCGCCCAGATGTGGCGCACGTTGCGGAACGTAGTGTCCCGGCGCTGATGCACGTGACCGCAGGCGACCAGCCGCAAATTCACGCCATCGAGCATATGCACCAGATCGCCGCGCGCGGGCATCGGAACGTAGCGGAATGATGTGGCCGCAAGCTCCGCGTCGTCAGGCGCGTCCTTGTAGAGCGGCTTGTGAATGAACAGCGCCACCGGTTTGCCGTGCGCGGCGGACAGTTGTTCGGCCAGCCATTCGCGCTGCTCGGCTTCGCAGGGGAGCGCGGTGTTCATCACCAGAGAATTCAATCCGATGAAGCACCACCCGGCGGCGTCAAACTGCCAGCGATCTTCGTGGAATACCGCGATGAACTTCTGCCGGTTCGCCTCGGACACGCGTTGCGCAGGTTGCACGCCGATCAAAGTCGGGTTGTCGCCGATGTCGTGATTGCCGGGGAGATACCGGCAGTCGACAGGCAGCGCGTCGTGCAGAGCCTTTGCGAAGTCGAGATCGTCCGGGTGATCCGGGCCGTCGAAGGCGACATCACCGCTGTTGATGACGAGGTCGGGCCGGTTATCGTCGATGTGCTGGCTGACCCGATGGAAATTCTCGACGAACTCGGGAAACCGGGCGCCGAGGTGTGTGTCGGTGATCTGCGTCAGGCGGAAGCTGGGCATGGCGTGCTCCTTTGCGGAGCAATCTACACAGCGCGCATGTCAATGAGATGGCCTCATGATCGAACACCGCGTTTAAAACACGCGGAGGAAAAGAGAAAATTTTTAGGTGAGTGAAATAAGTCCGAGTTTAAAATACGGGTCTTGCAAATGCTTCGGTCATACAAATTCTCTCAACCGGCGCCTCACAGCACGCGGTAACGGATGGCAAAGCTGTCATCAGGCGCGCTGCGCGCGGTCTCGGTGGATGCGATGCGATCAACCAGGTGCCACGGGCCGAAGTCATCCGACGGACTCGGATTCGGCGGCAGTCGCAGCTTGAAGGCGCGCTGTGCCTGGCCGGGCAGGCTGAGCACCACCATCCTGTCCGAGGTGCGGAATTTCAGTGGAACGGAGCCGCGCAAGACGGCGCGCCCGTCGTCCGTCGCGCGCTGGCCGTCGTCGATCCGCGCGAGCGTCTGGTTCTGGTCGGTAAGCAATTCGACCTGCGCTTCGCGCTTCAGATCGGCGCTCGTCGCTGTCCGCGGCAGCCGGATTTCAAACTCCACGGCGGGCGCCTTGGCCATTAAACCGAGATGCTTGAGCGCGGCAGTGCGCAACCCATAGCCGCCGGCGGCCAGCGCTCCGACAATGAGCACGACACCGAGGCTGCGGACGGCGACGCCGCGGAATGTCCGGACATCGCCCTTGAGGGTGAGCGTGAGGGCAACCGCGGTGATGAATCCCGTCACGCCCGCCAACGGGCCGATGACAATGAACGCAGCCAGGTTGTCCGAACCGGAGCTGATCGAAGCCGCGATCATCGCGGCAGCGGCCCAGCTTCCGAGGGCTCCCAGCACACCGGCAAGAATCGAGATGACGTAAAGCATCGCAGCACCCGAGCACGGCTCCCTCGACCTATGGAGCGGAACCTTCTGGGCATTGGTCGTTTCTGTCTGTGATCGGGTTCACAGACCCTGGAGACAATTGTCAGGGAGAGAGGGGGCCGGTATAGCGGTGAGATAACATTCGCATCGGGGGGAATTTTTTATGTCACTTCAAATGGTTCTGTTGCCGGTCTTCATGCTGGTTCTGCTGTCCTTCATCCTGATGTTCAGGATGTTTTCGGTGCGCACGGGTGCACTCAAGAGCCGTGAGGTCCGGATGTCGGATGTCGCGGTCGGCCAGAAGGCCTGGCCCACCAAGGCGGCTCAGGTCAGCAACGCCTATTCCAACCAGTTTGAACTGCCTGTGCTGTTTTTCGTGCTGATTGCCATTGCGCTGCCGCTGCGGCAGGCCGATCTCATCACCGTGCTGCTGTCGTGGGTGTTCGTGGTCACGCGCTACATTCATGCCGGCGTCTATGCTACCTCGAATAACCTGAAGGCGCGCTTCTCGGCATTTGCCGCCGGTGCGCTTGTCCTTCTCATCATGTGGGTCTATTTCGCGCTCAAGATCCTGCTCGCGATCTGACGACCCTCACTTCTGAAAGACCATCATGACGCCTGCCGCGCGGCTCTCCGCAGCCATTGAGATTTTGGGCGCCATCGACGCGCAGCGTATCCCCGCGCCGAACGCGCTGAAGGAGTGGGGCACCGCGCACCGCTTCGCGGGTTCCGGTGACCGTGCTGCCATCGCGGGGCTGGTGTTCGATGTGCTTCGCCGCAGGGCGTCGTCGGCCTGGCTGATGGATGCCGACACACCGCGCGCGCGATTGCTCGGTATGCTCAAGCTCGAGCGCAAGCTTGATGTCGATGCCGTTGCGGCATTGTGCGACGGCGGACGCTTCGCGCCCGAGCCGCTGACGGACACCGAGCGCGCCGCGTTCACCTCGCGCAGCGTGAAGGATGCGCCGGCGCATATTGCCGGCGATTATCCGGAATGGCTCGATCCGCAGCTCGCCGCCGTGTTCGGCGATGAGCGGGCGGAGGAGGCCGTCGCGATGGCCAGCCGCGCGCCGCTCGACCTGCGCGTCAACACGCTGAAGGCGAAGCACGAGAAGGTGCTGGCCTCGATGGCGCATCTCGGCGCGAGAGCGACGCCGTGGTCGCCATGGGGATTGCGGATCGATCTCGGCGCGGACGCGCGCAATCCCGGCATCCATTCCGAGGAAGCTTTTATCAAGGGCGGCGTCGAGGTGCAGGACGAAGGTTCGCAACTCGCCGCATTGCTGAGCGGCGCGAAGCCAGGTGAGCAGGTGATCGATATGTGCGCGGGAGCAGGCGGCAAGACGCTGGCGCTGGCCGCCATGATGCAGGGCAAGGGGCGGCTGATTGCAACGGATCACGACAAGCGGCAGCTCGCGCCGATCCACGAGCGGCTGTCGCGCGCGGGCATTCACAATGCCGATGTGCGCACGCCGAGAGGACCGGACGATACGCTCTCCGACATCAAGGAGTCGGCCGATCTCGTGGTGATCGACGCGCCGTGCACCGGCACCGGAACGTGGCGGCGCAACCCGGATGCGAAATGGCGCATGCGCCCCGGCGCGCTGGAAGTTCGCATCAAGGACCAGATCGCCGTACTGGATCGCGCGGCCAGTCTCGTGAAGCCCGGCGGCCGGATCGCCTACATCACCTGTTCGGTGCTACCGCAGGAGAACAACGAGCAGGTCCGCGCCTTTACGGAGCGGCAACCGGAATTCACGGTGGTTCCGCCGTCGCAGGTGGCCTCGGTGCTGTGGGACAAGGCCGATGATTTCATCGCCGCCACGCTGCAATCGCCGGAAGGGCTTTTGATGACCCCACGCCGGACCGGGACGGACGGGTTTTTTGTCTCGGTTCTGCGCAAGGCGGGATAGGAAATTCAGTGTCGTCCCGGCGAAGGCCGGGACCCATACTCCCTAAGCGTTGTTGCTTAGATGTGATGGTCCGGCGAACCTCAGAGGATCTGGTGGTTATGGGTCCCGGCCTGCGCCGGGACGACCGTGGGGAGACATCCCACAGCCACACCAAAACCCGGCGATAAGCCCGTTTTTGCAGGCAATCCGGGGTTGCGACTCCGCCGCCTGTCGCGTATTTCCTCTCCATGACAGCACACAGCCCGACCGCCCCAGCGACGCCCGATGTGGCGGGCGCTCATGAAAAGATTCTCATCGTCGATTTCGGCTCCCAGGTGACGCAGCTCATCGCGCGGCGCGTCCGCGAGGAGGGGGTCTACTCCGAGATCGTGCCGTTCCAGAAAGCCGAGGAAGCTTTCAAGACGATGCGGCCCAAGGCCGTGATCCTGTCGGGCGGGCCGGCCTCGGTCCTCGACGACAACGCTCCCTCCGCGCCGATGTCGATCCTGACCGCGGGCGTGCCGGTGCTCGGCATCTGCTACGGCGAGCAGACCATGGCGCAGCAGCTCGGCGGCACCGTCGAAGCAGGCCACCATCGCGAATTCGGCCGCGCGCTGATCGAAGTCACGGACAACTGCGCGCTGTTCGACGATGTCTGGAAGATCGGCGAGAAGCACTACGTCTGGATGAGCCACGGCGACCGCGTCACCAAGCTGCCGGACGGTTTTCGCGGCGTGGCGAAAGCGCCGGGTTCGCCGATTTCGGTGATCGCGGACGACAAGCGCAAGTTTTACGCGATGCAGTTTCACCCCGAGGTGGTGCATACGCCGGACGGCGCGAAGCTGATCAAGAATTTCGTGCGCAAGGTCGCAGGGCTGAAAGGCGACTGGACCATGCGCGCCTTCCGCGAGGAAGCGATCGAGAAGATCCGCGCGCAGGTCGGCAAGGGCAAGGTGATCTGCGGCCTGTCGGGCGGCGTCGATTCATCCGTAGCGGCGATCCTGATTCATGAAGCGATCGGCGACCAGCTCACCTGCGTGTTCGTTGATCACGGCATGCTACGCAAGGACGAAGCCAAGACCGTCGTCGATCTGTTCCGTCACCACTACAATATTCCGCTGGTTCACGTTGATGCGTCGAAGACATTCCTCGGGGAGCTTGACGGCGTCACCGATCCCGAAGTGAAGCGCAAGACCATCGGCCGCTTGTTCATTGATGTGTTCGACGCTGAAGCGAAGAAGATCGGCGGCGCGGATTTCCTCGCGCAGGGGACGCTCTATCCCGACGTGATCGAGAGTGTGTCGTTCACCGGCGGTCCGTCGGTGACCATCAAGTCGCATCACAATGTCGGCGGCTTGCCCGCGCGCATGAACATGAAGCTGGTCGAGCCGTTGCGCGAACTGTTCAAGGATGAAGTGCGTGCGCTCGGTCGCGAACTTGGCCTGCCGGATGTGTTCGTCGGGCGGCATCCGTTCCCGGGTCCGGGTCTCGCGATCCGCTGCCCCGGCGAGATCACGCGCGAGAAGCTCGACATCCTGCGCGAAGCTGATGCGGTGTACATCGACCAGATCCGCAAGGCGGGACTCTACGACACCATCTGGCAGGCGTTCGCGGTGCTGCTGCCGGTGAAGACCGTCGGCGTGATGGGCGACGGCAGCACTTATGAGTATGTGGTCGGCCTGCGCGCGGTCACTTCAACCGACGGCATGACCGCCGACTTCTATCCGTTCGACATGAAATTCCTCGGCGAGACCGCGACGCGGATCATCAACGAAGTGAAGGGCGTCAACCGCGTGGTCTACGACGTGACGTCGAAGCCGCCGGGCACGATCGAGTGGGAATGATTTGACGTCCGGCGCGGTCTATTGCGGACGTTCGATAATTTCAAATAACTAGCTGAAATCACAGAAATAATCAATCACAATCTATCGCGCTCTATCGCGGCCAAGCATTTCGGCTTGAGCGCTCGGCTGACGGTATGCTGTTTTGCGTCATTTGCGTTTCGCGCGATGCCGTCAGGCCGTCTCAGTGTAGGGGCCTCGTATTATGTAACTTAAGTATCTGATTATTATAGGTAGTTTTATGAACTTGACGGTATTCGACGTGACGGTAGAATCTCCCTCGGAAGACGGTTTTTCGGACCCGCGAGGCGGCATTCATGCTCACGGATACAGCGCTTAAGCATCTGAGACCACGTCAGAAATTATACAAAATCACCGATCGTGACGGTATGTATGTTGTCGTGTTGCCATCGGGAATTAAGTCCTTTCGCTGCGACTACCGCCTCCATGGACGGCGGGAAACCCTGACGATCGGCCGCTACGGCCCGGCTGGTCTCACCCTGGCGGAGGCGCGCGAGCGGTGCATCGCGGCAAAGAAGGAAGTCGCGGAAGGGCGGTCGCCGGCTCAGGAGAAGCAGCGCGCGAAACGACGGCTGGCGCTCGGCGAGACGTTCGGCGCGGTCGGCCAGCGCTGGCTCAAAAACGCGCCGATGGCGGAGAGTACCCGCTCCATGCGCAAGTCGATCTTCGACCGCGATATCCTGCCGGTCTGGAAAAACCGCTTGCTCACCGAAGTAACGCCCGACGATCTACGCGCGCATTGCATCAAGGTGAAGGATCGCGGTGCGCCCGCGACGGCGATCCATGTGCGCGATATCGTCAAACAAATTTATGCCTTTGCTATTCTCCATGGTGAGAAGATCGCCAATCCTGCAAATGAAGTCGGACCGGCATCTATCGCCACCTTCGCGCCAAAGGACCGGGCACTGTCGCCGGCAGAGATTCGCATCGTGCTCGGGCAGCTTGAGCACGTCGCGACACTGCCGACCATCCGGCTTGGCCTTCGTCTCATCCTGCTGACAATGGTCCGCAAGAGCGAATTGCTTGATGCGGTTTGGGACGAGGTCAACTTCGAGAATGCGGTTTGGAGCATCCCGAAGGAACGGATGAAGCGGCGCAAGGCGCACAATGTTTATCTGTCGCGCCAGTCGCTCGATATCATGATTGCGCTCAAGACCTGCGCCGGCAATTCGCGGTATCTACTGCCCTCTCGCTATGATGCGGACGCGACAATGTCTCGCGCCACGTTCAACCGCATTACGACGGCGATCGTTGAACGGGCCAAGGAGCAGGAACTGCCGTTAGAGTCGTTCACCGTCCATGACCTGCGTCGCACCGGGTCGACGCTTCTCAACGAACTGGGGTTCAACCGCGACTGGATTGAGAAATGCCTCGCCCATGAGGAGGGGCGCGGCTCGCGTGGCGTTTACAACAAAGCTGAATACGAGCAACAACGCCGCCACATGCTGCAGGAATGGGCCGATCTGATCGACGCATGGTCCAAGGGGCGCAAGCACACCCCGACTCTCTACCCGCCATCCATGCAGTTGATGATGCCGGACGCTACGGTCTCACCGGGCGAGTTTTCCGCTGCCGGACGTCAGGGGAGGGGGCTCGTTTGATCAACGATGCGTCCGAAGCGCGTCGCCGCTCCTCGATCCATGCTTCGACTTCGGCGAGATCCCACACGACGCAGCGCGATGTAAGATAGAAGCGCCGTGGAAATTCGCCACGCTGTTCCATTTCATAGATCGTTGTGTCGGCCAACGGCACGATCTGACGCAATTCAGGGCGTCTTATCGTGCGCTTGAATGAATATCGGATCGCCCGACGGCTGTTTAGATTCTCAGGTACGACGGATTTGTCCACCAAACGCTGCGGGTGTTGGCCGGCATCATTCAATGACGCAGGCGAATCTGCAGCTCCCGGCTTCTTCGTTCTAATCATGGCGATATCAGTGCGGCTTGGATTGTCGTTAAACGCTATCCAAGCTGAAACGGTTAGCCAGGAAAAGACACGTCCAGCCACGATCGAGAAAAAGGACATGGCCGCGTGCAAAATAGGAGGTTGTCATAGTCCGGATGCCGACGCATTGATCCCCGAATGTTGTATCGGAGCGGGTGGGGGCAGGCTTAGCTTGTCAAGAAATCAAGAGATGCTTTGACCTAAACTCAGAGACACGCAAAATCCGATCTGAGAGATAGGATCGATAGTCAGCGAGTAGACCCTCGATATCTGGTCGGCCTTCTGATGACACAACGTCGATGGTCTGCAGCGCCTGGACCAGCGTCAGTCCACCGCTCTCTTCATCGACAAGTCGGTCGGTCAAGGTTCGCTCAACGTCCGCTCTAACACCGGGCGGTAAGACAGAGCGGCATCCGAAGTTTATCAACCGGAGCCCGAATGTCCGAAGGCGTTCGTCGTCGAAGCTTAGGACGATCGACAGCGCCTCAGGCCAGCTAATAGCATCATGGAAAGCCGCCATGCGCACTTCGTCGTTTGGCCCGGGAAATCCGTCGTACAATTGTTCCTCGACGCGGATTGGTTGCAGACGCGGCTCGCGTCCGGCGACATAGGCCGAAACGATCCGGTCGCAAAGCTGCGGATCGTCCCTAACCCTGCGGGATACGGTTTCGATCGTCTCCAGGTCCACGCCGTTCAGCATCAGATCTGGAGCATCGTAGAGAGGTGTGAGCGTTGGCGCCGCGTTGACCCTGAGACGACGAACCGGACTCGGTTTTTGAGCGAGTTCGGTACGCAGTTCTTCGTCAGGCATGTCGGCGAGCCGATCGACGTCCACGTCCAGCCGCAAGCAGAGGCGGCCATTCGGTTGCTCGGGATCTCGCCCCAGACAGACAACAGGGGCGTGATAGGCCTCGTTCGCGAAAAATTCCGTCAGAAAGAAGCCATCCCCGGAGTCGACGAAATCTGCCACCGTTGCCTTCTTGGAGAACCGGACAAAGCGCTGCCAAAGCTCGGAAGACCGGTCACGGACACATCGGCATAGATCAAGCGTCGCGAGAACATCGGTCATCGCATCGTGAGCGCGGCCGTGAGCAATGCCGTTGGCTGCGGCCAGCCCCTCCAGACGATAAATGGGGCGACCTTCCGGTCCGCGCGGAACCGATAGACATGCCGGCGAGAGCGTTGCTGCGGCCATTACCAAACCTAACGCGTCGGCGCGGCAGTTGCCGTTGTTGCTGGTCAGATAGGCGGGATGAAGAGTCTGAAACAGCGCATGCCGCAACATCTCTTCGTCGAAGCGAATGGAGTTATAGCCGACGAAGATCGATCGAGGCCACGAAAGCAGTCTGCGCTGAATGGTGCGGACCATGTCGTAATGCGAAGGTAATCCTTCGTCCAATAGGCGTCCGATAGGCAGACCATTGGTACATAGGGCGGCCGGGTGGGGCACAACGTGCGGCAGAAGGCGCGAGCGGGCCTGGAACCGGTCAATCTCATTGAGGTTCGCGTCGGTGCGGATCGCCGCAAAATGCACGATCTGGTCGAAGCCGTGCTTCAGACCGGTGGTCTCCGTATCGAAGAAAACGAAACTCACCGGCTATCCTGTGTCTAGAAACGCCCCGCCAATCGGTATCGCATCGCGGATGAGCTGACGCGGAATTTGCGGGCAAGCGCCTCGATACCCGCGTCGTCCTCAATATCGAGCCCGCCCGCATGGAGCGCGTTTGTTAGAAGCTCGCTCGGAATCAGAAGTTCGGACGCGAACGCGTTGGCCTCGATCTCCAGGGGATCCACTCCCTGCGATGACACGTCGTCACGAAGCAACATGCGGAATCCGCGGTCTATATGGACGGCTTTTCCGATCTCGCGTTCATGAAGCATATGATGTGCAAGTTCGTGGGCAGCCGAGAAGCGCTGACGATTTGGATGATGTAGGGCGTTGATGCCGATGATCCCGACACCATCCTTTATATAAGCCATGCCCGAGAGTTCCTCCTCGAGCGGAGCATACTGAAGAACAATGTTTTTAGATTTGATGATGCGCTCCACTGGAACGGGCGCAGCCTTCACACCGAACGCCCGTAGGATCGCGCGCGCGGACTTTCGCGCCTTGTCGGGGTCGGCCTTCACGCGCCGGCTCTCTTGGAACCGCGTTGCGCGAGCGCGCTTGCGATCAAATCGTTGATTTGGGCTTTCCCGCGCGGTGTCATGTGTTCGTCGGACAGGATCACGTCGAACTCCTCTTGTGTGGGCGGCTTCGATGAAGCGGGCAAAAGATCCGAGACCTTGGCGAATTCGAGCGCCTCGGCAAGACTGTACACGTGATGCAAACTTACGTTCTGCCTGCCGCTCTCGATATTGGCCACGGATGCGCGAGACATTCGCGCGCGGGCAGCCAGATCAGCCTGGGTGAGATCGAGTTTCCTGCGCCGCGTGGCAACGGCCCTTCCGAAGGCCCTGTAGATTGATTCTTCCGCCATCGTCTTTGTTTGCCCCAAGCAGACCATAATGTCAAGAATAAGCACAATGTGTGTTTAATAGAAACATTACGGTGTGTCTATTGACAACAAAGCATCATTCATGGAATCAATCATGCGCGGCGCTCGCGAAGTTCACGGCGGTCCGCAGAGGAGATCAGAAGATGTCGAAGCGAATTCATATCGTGCCGCACGACGCGGGCTGGGCGACGCGGCGCGAGGGGGCATCGCGGGTTGGATCGATTCACGCAACCCAGGCCGAAGCCACGGAGGCGGCGCGCGGGACCGCGATCCGTGAACGAGGCGAAGTCGTCATCCATGGCCGGAGTGGCCGGATAAGGGATGCGAACTCCTACGGCAATGACCCCTTTCCTCCGAAGGGATGATTCCACGGGCCGCGCCATTCGGGCGCGTTTTTTTTATTCGGTGTCGTTCGCGACCCGCTCGTACAAGGAACGTTGACGATGCAGAAGTTGGCCGCCGTAAACGATGACGATTTCGATAGACCCAAGGGCATCCAGCGAGCGCGCCGGCTTCCCGACCCCAAACTTGGCGCTCTCTGGGATTCGATCATTCTGAAGGACAGCCTGAAGGCACAGCTCCTTTCGCAGGCGATGCTGAACTTCACGGTGCGCGGAAAGATCGACCGGACCGTCATTCCCCTCCATGGCGTGATTCTTCTCGTCGGACCGCCGGGGACCGGCAAGACCTCGCTTGCTCGCGGACTGGCACACCGTACTGCCGAGTCGTTTCAGGGCGGCGGTTTCCGTCTGCTTGAGGTTGAGCCTCACGCGCTGACAAGTTCCGCGATGGGCAAGACGCAGCGGGCGGTGTCGGAACTGTTTTCGCAGTCGATCGCCGAGTCCGCCGCTGCCGGCCCGACGATTGTGTTGTTGGACGAGGTCGAGACCTTGGCGGCTGACCGTTCCAAGATGAGTCTTGAAGCCAATCCGATCGACATCCATCGCGCCACCGATGCCGTACTCGTTCAACTCGACGCCCTGGCAGAGCGGCATCCCAATTTGCTTTTTCTCGCCACCAGCAATTTTCCCCAAGCCGTCGATGCGGCCTTCACGTCGCGCTGCGACCTTGTCGTCCACGTGCCTTTGCCGGATCGGGAGGCGTGCCTGCGTATCCTGAAAGATTGTCTGATCGGTCTCGGCAAGACCTACCCCGCAATCGGGAAGTTGCCGACCATGGCCGGGTTTGACCGGTGCGCCGCCGAATGCGTGGGCCTTGATGGACGCGCCATCCGCAAGATGGTTGCCAACGCACTCGCCAGCAGTCCGCAAACCGCGATGAATCCTGAGCGTGTCAAAGTCGACGATCTGCTTGCCGCTGCAAGCGCTGCCAAGGCTGCTCGCATGTCGGGAGGCAAGACGCCATGAGCACGGTCGCCAGTCGTACTTTCAAGAGCACGCCGGAGCGCGACGCGGCACGCACCTGGACGGCGATTGTCGATCTACTGACCCAAGGTAAAACCGGTGGCGCCCGCGCCGAACTTCTCGCCGTCGCAGGCGTGGCCGCCAGCGTGATCGCGGATCAAGCTCCGAAACAGGCGGCGATCACGGTGACCTGCGACGGCCCGCGGACCCGCATCTATTGCCTTTATGACGATGACGCCGTCGAAGGCTCGGATGCCAATGAGGATTCTCTCGGCTTTGATCCCCTGAAGGGAGATTGGCGTGTTTCGCTTCCTTGTCTTGCGGACGATCTTGCCTGGGTTCAGGGCGCCCTGAAGAAGCACAGCACCCGGATTACGGCGCGCGATGTCGATGCCACGGTGTCGAGCGCGGACGAAGAGGCAGCCGAGAAGTCTCAGGCCCTTGTCTTCGATATGAAAGGGTTTCTTGGCTCATGACCAATGTCGTCGTTAATACTTACACCCATTCGGTCACCTATGTGGCCGACAATATCCTGAAGAGCCTGAAGGATATCATCCGCCTTAGCGGTCTCGATCCGTCGGCATTCGTCGGCGATTGGGAACTGCATATGCGCGGTGTTCAGACGTGGTTGAATACAGGCGATCTCGAAACCGTCGAGCTTGAAATTTACAATCCGAAAACGGATGCGTTGATTTTCCGGTGGGACATCGACATCGCCTATGGCTGGTCCGGCGGGGACGGCAACTTTTGGACCGACACCGAGCAACTCAAATACGCGATCAAAAAGGCTGGCCTAGTCCCAAGCGAGGCCCGTTATCGTCTGCTGCTGCAAAACAAGCCCGGCAGACCGGACGTAGCCGGTTGGAGTAAGGCGAGCTCCCGCTCGACGGAAGGGATGGTTCGGCAAAGCCTCGGAACCACCGTCGAGCACAGCGGCCTCGGCGCCAGCACATCTTATCTGAGGAGAGCCTGATGCTCACGATCGACGAGGCATTCCGCAAGTTCAAGAGCCGTCTGGAACTGAATGACAAAGAGCAAGCCAATGCGTCGGCGCGGCAGCAGGAGGTTCGCGATTATCTCGATACCAAGTTCAAGATCGATCGGAGCTTCCTGACCGGTTCATACGCTCGCTGGACCAAGACGAAGCCGCTGAAGGACGTCGATATCTTCTTCGTCCTGAAATCTTCCGAGGATCATTATCGCTCGAAAGCTCCATCTGTCGTCCTGACCGACTTTTACGATGCCTTGGTCGAGAAATATGGCGACAAGGCCAAGAAGCAGAACCGCTCGATCAACGTCGACTTCGGTGTGAAGGCCGATGCCGACGACAACACCGACTACCGCGTCATCAGCGTGGACGTCGTCCCGGCTTTCGACAAGGACGCCGATTTCGAGATTCCAGACAATGATCTCGGCAAGTGGATCAAGACCAACCCGCAGACCCACGCTGAAAAGGCGACCGCAGCGCATCAGGCCTATTCCAGCGAATGGAAGGGCTTGGTGCGGATGGTAAAATATTGGAATAACAATCCGAAGCACGGTGAGAAGCCGGTGAAGCCTTCATTCCTCATCGAAGTGATGGCGCTGCAATGCCTCCATGGGGGGTGGGGTGGCAGCTTCGACCGCGAGATTCAGGGCTTCTTCGCCACGCTTGCCGACCGGATCCTCGACGAGTGGCCCGACCCTGCCGGTCTGGGTCCGGCAATCAGCAACGGAATGGATGCGGCGCGCAAAACGCGGGCACGCGATCTTCTGCGTGCGGCCGGGCGCGAGGCCACGCTCGCCATCAATCATGTGCGCTGCGGTCAGAACGGTGAGGCGCTGCGCGCCTGGCGCACGCTTTTCGGCCCGAAATTTCCGCTGACCTGACGGGCGGCCGCCAATACCATAGCGAGGTTTCTCAATGCCTGAATGGTCCCTGTCCCAGCTTCTGTCCTCGCTGCATGAAGACATTCAGCAGCGCCTGGCGACCGTGCGGAAGACGTTCAATCATCCAGGCACGAAGGGCGATGCCAGCGAGAATGTCTGGATCAGTCTGCTGGAGACGTACTTGCCGAAACGCTATCAGGCGGCGAAGGCGCATGTGGTCGATAGCCTCGGAAACTTTAGCCAGCAGATCGACGTGGTCGTCTTCGATCGACAGTATTCTCCTTTCATCTTTACTTATGAAAATGAGACGATCATCCCGGCTGAAAGCGTCTACGCCGTCTTCGAGGCGAAGCAGACCGCGGATGCCGGTCTGGTGACCTATGCTCAGGAAAAGGTTGCGAGCGTCCGCCGCCTGCACAGGACCAGCCTTCCCATTCCCTATGCGAAAGGCGTCTATCCGGCCAAAGCACTGATTCCAATCATTGGCGGCCTGCTAACCTTCGAGAGCGAGTGGAGCCCAGCACTGGGGCCATCGTTCGATAAGGCGCTAACCGCCAACCTTGGCGACGGTCGACTCGATATTGGTTGTGTGGCGTCGCACGGCCATTTCTTCTTCGATCAGTCGGCGGCGCGCTATGCCTTCGTCAACGAGAACAAGCCTGCAACTGCATTTCTGTTTAAGCTGATCTCCCAACTGCAGTTCAGCGGCACCGTGCCGATGATCGACGTCGATGCCTATGCCAAATGGCTGATCAAATAACTTGGAGTGCGGCAGACGTGCAGAAGGCTGGTGGGGCTAACCAATGAAGAACATTGTTATCTGTTGCGACGGGACGGGGAACGAGATCAGTGAGAATATTTCGAACGTACTCAAATTATATCGGGTTCTTAGGAAGACCGGCAAAACTGAGCCTCTTCAAGTCGTTTTCTACGATCCTGGTGTAGGGACTCTTGCGCGGCCGAATCCGTGGACAAAGGCCTGGCAGGACGCGATCACCGTCGTCGGCCTCGCGACTGGTTATGGTCTTGATGACAATGTGCTCGCCGCCTACGAGTTTTTGGTCAGCCAATACGAAGAAGGCGACAATATCTTCCTGTTCGGCTTTAGCCGCGGAGCCTATACCGTGCGCGTCTTGGCGGCTCTCGTCCACAAGATAGGAGTGCTGGCCCCCCAACAACGAAACCTCGCGGGCGCCGCTCTGACGGCATACAAACAACTCAATGCGGCAGCCGAAAGCCGGGCCTCGGCGTTGAATCAAGGCGTCGCTGTAGATGGCGCTACCGAGCGAGAGCCGGAGGGACCGCTAACCCGCGACGACGTTGCATCTCAGTTTGCTCGAATTGCTTCGACGAGATGGGCCACGATCACGTTTGTGGGGGTCTGGGACACGGTTGCGAGTGTTATCGTCCCGCGGCCGGACAGGTTTTATACATTCAGTCTTGAGAAGCTGGCGCATACTCAGCAAAATCCCAGCGTGAAGGTGTTCCGCCAGGCGATTGCGATCGACGAGCGTCGACGAATGTTTCGGTTACATTCTTGGGATGAGCCCCAGAAGTATATGCACAACCGATTCAGCCTGACGAACAACTCCGAACCACAGGACATCAAACAGGTCTGGTTCACCGGAGTCCATGGCGACATCGGCGGCGGTTATCCTGAGAAAGAGAGCGGTCTATCGAAATGGCCGCTGATTTGGATGATTGATGAGGCCGGCACGTGTGGTCTTACTGTGGATTCACGAGCGGTGAATCAATTGGCCTGGGGAAAGCAGCGAAAGGGCAGCCCGTTTAGTTATGTTGTGCCCGATACGACTAGCGATCTGCATGACTCCATGACCAATGTTTGGCGCGTCTTGGAGTGGATCCCGAAGGCGGACAAATACAAAGAGTGCGGTACGCGCAGGTCATTTTTGGGACATTACATTCCAGATGCGGAGCCGCGGTCTATTCCGGAGAATGCCTTTGTGCACGAGTCGGTTGTTAGGCGGATACAGGCAGTCTCGAATTATCGTCCAGTCAATTTGCCTTCCCGATACCAAGTCATTCCCATGCGTTCCGATCCTGCCGAAATAGTTTGACGACTTTTGGTGATGCTTGGGCCGTGAGCGACTAGATTGGATCGTACCAAAGGCCTTTGGCCCAGTTAAGAACCTTGTCACCTTGAACGATCATGCAAGTGAAGAGCTCTTAAATCGAGCGGTGAAATTGCGCCGCGTGGTGCCAAGGTTCGGATAACCTACAGCCGGTCGGCCCAGGTGGCGATTATCTTAAGGATTTGTTCGAAGGTGGGTTTATCTTTGTAATACAAGGCGCTCGTTCCCGTGTAGGCCTTTGCGTAAGATTGACGGGTCGCCGAATCGCTCAAAATAAAAGCTTGGTTTTCTGAAATGTTGGAATTGTCTGCTTGGGGAAACCGCTTCGTCTTATGCGCCTTGTAAGCGTCTGTGCCAACAAACGCCTGAACGTCCGAGCGTTGTAGCAAACTGTAAACATCGTAATAGTGGCGCATGAAATCAGCCGGAAATTCTTTTGTCTCCTGCTGCTTGCGGAATTTTGTCGAAATCGTCTGGAGCTTCTCCACCAATGTGAAGCCGGGATCGTAGCAGGGAACGGCCTTTGCGCGATTGTCGATGATCTCCACTTTGTCGGCAGCATAATCATACGCCCAAGAACTGATATCCTTGGGGTGATTGGGCGTCACGTTGTCGAAGCCGACCTCCAGCAAGATGCCATCCCTCAGACCATCGACAGGTTCGGTAATCGTTTTGTAGTGCAGCCGAATCCCAGCACTAAACAGGTCTTTGTTGTCGAAGTCAGTATCGCGCGTAACCCTGTCGATTCCATCGATGCTAATTGTTTGTGCCAGCCAGTCATAAAAATTTCTGCGGCTTTGTACCTGCGCGGGCTTGTTTTGATTGCGTCCGGTTTTCACCTGCTGGTCCTCGGGAGGATCGATGCGAATATCGATGTCTTCCGAGAATCGGTCGATGATCTGAAAGCCCTTGGAAAGCGATGTGCCGCCTTTCAGTTCGAACGTCATGCCCAGCTTTTGAAGGCCATAGAGACAGTGCATGATCCAATAGTCTTTTTCGACCAGCGCAGGATCAATCGATTTTTCGCCGGCAACGATCCGGATCAGATCAGAAAATTGCGGATGGTTGTGAAGAAAGTCACGCGGCATGAGATGCCAAATCTGCGTTCAGTGCCTGGGACAGGATCTTTTTCGTACTTACGTTGCCATAATCACGCGCGGCACGCTGGAGCCGCGCCGCATCATACGATGTTACGTCTTCTCTCACACGCGCGAGCACATGTTCCTGGCTTTCGGCGAGTCGATTCAGATTGTTGAGAAGATCGACCAACAGGAACTCTTTACTCAAGGTCTTCGGAAAAGACGGCTTCACACGAAATTCAAACGTTCGATTACCCAGTGTGAAGTTGCCGTGTCGTTTGTGATTGTAGACGACAGTCTTGTTGTAAAGTTGTGTCGTTCCGACACCGAGCTTGTTGTAGGCATTGGGCGATGCGAGAAGAAACCGGCGATCCTTCAAGAAAGTCTCGACCAGCTTGTGGTCTTCTGCTGGGGCCTTCCCAAAGACAGTCTCCTTCGGACACAAGTAGAGTCCACCCGCCAATTTTGTGAGGCCTCCGTCATTCAGCAACTGTTTGAGATGCCGATCAACGGCATTCGACCACTGAGCCAAATCAGCACGGCGATAGACCTGTCCCGGTCGCAGATGCTTTTTGAGTTCTTGGAGCTTTGTCATGCTGAAAATATAGAAGGGCGGTCTCTATTTTGCAAGGTTTTTCATTGAAAATCCATGCACTTTGAGGGTCGTTTTTTTGTTAAAATATTGATTTAAATGTTGAATTTATCCGGCCCTTTTTGGCGGTCCGGGTTCCTTTTTGAGGCGCCTCCACACGAGCGTCGATGTCGGGTGGCCTTGAAGCGGTACGACACACCTGCGCCTGGTTTTTTAACAGCCATCGTAGCCCTTCAACCGTCTTTCTTCGGCCCATGCTCACGTACGCGCCAGTCGCTATGCGCGGGGCCGAATACGACCTGGTTAGGATCGGCGCGTGCCGCGGCCAATTCAGCCTCCGTAGTGGCAAAGCGAAGAAACTTGCCTTCCGAATCGTGCAGGCACGACACAACGCCGCCATTCGGGCGAAGAATCTGGGCGGGATCATGGGACGTGACGCGCGCGATCAAAGAGGCCAGACGCGCCGGATCGTGATGTTCCGCCATGTAGGGGTTGAATCCCCGTGGCGTATGGCTTTGCGCGACGACGGCCTTCAGCCCGGGATTCCAATAATAGGTGACTTGCTGCGCATCTTCATGAAGCACAGTTTGATCGTAAATCATGCGCGCCGCGACTTCGGAGAACTGTACGGGATGAAGAGCCTGACCGCACAAAAAATCGTACCACGGCCCTCGAAACCGGCGGTGCAGGCCGCCGTCGAAGAGACAGACTATCCCAAGATTATCGTTTCGAAATCCCATGCTTAAGGTCATGGGATTGTCCATGAAGTCGAATCTTTCAAATCGATCGTCGCGGGTATCAATCCGAAAGCGGTAGAGCGAAAAAGGTTCGTCATAAAAGAATTCCGGGATGGGTGGATCGGTGCTGTAGCAGGACACGAATCCTTTTCTGGTAGCGAAAGCACGTTCGATCATTCCGAGAAAAAGCGTTCCTGGAAGCATCTCGACTGGCACAATGCGATCAGACTGTGGCAAATCTCGCGTCCGGTAGTCCACCACGGAGTGGCTCTTGCGAATCAGAAGCCAGAATATCTTTCCGAGCCAGATGGCCAGTTCCTCATCGCCAAGAATCGCTGCCGCGGCGAACGGATCTGCGCTGGTGAGCAGGGGTGCAATGCGCGCCTCTAAGTCACCGAAGGTCTTGCCGTTGCATCGCATGCAGATATCAATTTTAACCGATGAGTAGCGCTTCCCGATGAAGTTCGGAATATTGAGCTTCCGGTTCCAAAGGTCATGGTGGCGTTGAAGCCACTGCGGAAAAATGTGTTCCTCGTTCGAAGGAAATCGCGCAAACGCGCGCCCGCAGAGCGGGCAGTGCGTGCCGATGTCTCTGACTTTCATAACATCCGCAAGCATGCGTAAAGACATGAGAGGTCTTACCAACGTCCATGGGCCAAATTCGGATTTGGCAGCCAATTTACACTATTCATCGACTTCGTCGAAGATCGAGGGAGAGTCAGCGATATTCACCGCCCCAAGGCGCTCCGGTAGCATTCACACGCCGTGAAATGCTCTATGTCGGTCGTCATCGTGTGATCCAAAAAGGGCCTTGGACGACTTGGCGCCCGCGGCCGAGCGCATTAATTGCTGAAACGCTTCCTACCCAAGTGAGTGGCGTTCGTAGGTCGGCTGGCTCGCCTGAACCGTGCTCCTTGAAGTCTCAACCCAGTGGCGCCGCCTTCGCGCTCGTGCTTGGACCTGCTTGCCCCGGCGACGGGTGGGAGAAATTGCTGACCGCGTCGGCACCAAACCACGTCTGTAGTGTTCGCAATGCGGTTGGTGAAAGCAATTGCGTAAAGAACAGGGCAAGGCGTGTGGTCGGACGGGAGCAAGCAACGTAAAAGAGATTCCGGTTTCGCCCGTAAAAGGCCTGCTTATCGGCCGCAATCAGGTCCGGCGCTGCGGACAATTCCAGAAACTGATCGAAGTTGTAGTGATTCCAGCCGCGTCCTAACACTACGAGGACGTTTTCGAACTCGTCGCCCTTCACACTGTGTTTGGTTGCAAACGGCGTGTGTCCGTCAACGAAACGATCGAGCGCGATTAATTCCTGGTACGCGACCTCCCGCAACTTTCGAATTCGGCTCACACCTTCAGGCGGGGCCGTTCCCGCATCATCCTTCCAGTTGCGAGCCTCGTCCTCACGGCGGATGACGGTATCCGGAAGGCGAAGATGGCCGCTTTCGCGAATGTAGTCGATCACCTGACCGATCGAACCCGTCAGGCGCAGCACGATCAGATCATCCATCATTTTCGACCAGCCGAGCTTGTCTGCATGCGACGAGAGGCGGGGTGCGGCGTCTCCCAGAAGGTTAAACATCTCTCCATAACGCCGGCCGCCATATGCTTCGCAGGCCGGTTCGAGTTTATCCGCAAAGAATGCGATGTGGTCGTCTTCCTTTTTGATGAATTGATCGGTGTAGGAAAACACCTTCGCCAATGCTGCATAACCCTGCTCGGACGCCAGAACATTGTGTGTGAGCATCAGCACCTTCGTTTTCTCCGGTGCAAAGCCCCACCCGTCGTGCTTGAGCTTCGCGATAAAAGCCTCAAGATATTGATGGGCGACATCGGCGGGAAGGTCGCCTTTCCAATGTCCGCCACCTGCGCCGTCTCGACGTGTGCCAACCCAATCGTTAGTGTGAAAGGCGGCGGCCGAGCCAATAAAGCTCTCGTCCTTAACCGCCTGTGGCAGGGCGGGGCGCATGTGGTTGAGCACTTTCACGATTGAGGTCGCGGAGCGAAAGTTTGCTTTCTTGCCGATCTCCATAAGCTTCGGATGCGTGACGTGGCCACAGGTCTTGTCGTAGATTCGCTGCCAATGATCCCCGAAGAGACCAATCAATGGCCCGGTGTCTTTGTCTAGGATATTGGCTTTGAAGGCGTTCATAATCTCAAGGTTCGTATCCTGATATTCGTCGATAAGAATAAACGGATATTTCGCCGCCAAGATGGTTTGAAATTTCTCCAGTGGCAGCAGCCTTACCGCAAGGGCCAACACATCGTCGTGGTGGAGCGTAATGATGGTCTCCGTAATCTTGCGATATCCCAGATCATACTCGACGTGCTGCGATCCGATGCCGCCGGCCGCGGCAAGGCGTTCTTGCCACGCGGGCAAACCTGCGATCTCCTTGCGCAAAGCAGGCTGGAAGCCTTTCAAGAGCGACCAACAGAATGCGTGTACCGTATCCGTGAAAATCAGCGGGTTACCGTCGATCCGGCTGTTGATGACGGCCGTGGCGGCGTTCGTGTAGGTGATGCAGGCCACGCGTTGATTGTTATGACGCAGCCGCGCGCCTTTTTCGGCAATGAGATATTTGAGCGCTTCAATCAGGGAGTAGGTCTTGCCCGCGCCGGCTCCGGCCTCAAGCAGAAAGCTTTTACCCTCATGAAGGCGCGCCGACATCAGGCTGTCCGCCTCGCGGGCTGCAACAAGCGCAGGGTTGACCTCAGCGGCGATGTTCATATCACGACCTTAACAACGGTCGGAACAGTCGCCGCTGGCGGAAGTTCAAGGTCGGCCAGCCATACCAGGCCTTCCCGGATATAGCGTGGGATATGCCACGCTTGGTCCGAAAGCGCATGCTGCAAGGCGAACTCGGATTTCTTGACCTCCTTTGCTTCTTCCCAGGCCTGTGCTTCTTTCTCTGGGTTGCTTGGCCCGGCGAAGACAAAGGTTGAAGCGTTCGCGAGCATAAACGCGTCTTCGAAACTGCGACCGCAAGGGCCACCATCTTGTTCCGGAAGCTGGTACGCAATGCGGCGTTTGCTCGCGATTTTTGCGGCATCGTCCGTTTTTAAGAGATCAGCCGGCGCAATGTCGGGTTTGTCGAACCATGCCTTGATACAAGCGTTGCTTGTTTTCGTTCCTTGCCCCACGGGGCACGCAATGAGCCTGCTCTTGTCGTTCGGCTTGACGCTGTCGATATCCGTGATCACCAACGTGCGAACTTCGAGAAATTCCAGCAAATCGAAGAAAATATGCGCATAGGCGCCGCCGACTTCGATCACAGAGAGATATTGGCTGCCAAGCTTCTTCTCTTTCGGCTGCGTCGCATCGATCATGCCGATGATCTTGGGCAACAGCAATCGTTCCGTGGTTCCTTCGATCAGCACCGCCTTATCCGCAAAAAACAGATCGCAGCGCGTAAGGGTCATATACTGATGCAGAAACGAGCGATCCGGCTCCGTCTTTCCCGACAAGCCCTTGCGCAAGTCCTTCACTGATGCCTTCAGGATACCGGTGTCGGCATCGGGGACGCGATGGAAGTATCGGATAGTTTCGAAATGCGCTTCGTTTGCGACGTGGGATGAATGCGTCGAAACGATAAACTGAACGGGCCAAGGCACGCCGGCCTCTTTGCTGAACACATCGGCGATCTCGCCGAGCTTGCGGATAAACACCTCCTGCATCTGCGGGTGTAGATGCACTTCCGGCTCTTCGATAAACACCACCTGCACAGCAGGCTTCGGTGTCATCGCCGAGTAGAGTTTGAAGAATTCACGGAGTTGCAGCAAAATCAGGATGATGTTGCGCATGCCGAGGCCATTATACGCCTCAGGGAGGTTGATGCCGTTGCTGCCGGTATACAAGACCTTGGTGTGGCCGGTCAGCAGTTGCTCGACGTTTAACGTCGTTTCGGTCAGCAGCTTCGGACCGTTCAGGCCAGGATAGCCGAAGATCGAAAGAGCGGGCAGCAGTGCGTCAAGCTTCTGGTTAAAATCTTCGCCGATCTTGTCCTGGACGCCTTTCACTGCGGTCTCGAGCTCTTTGGCGGTATTGTGGTTATCAGTATCAGCGGGATTGGTTTGCGCGGTTGTGAACAGATTTTCGAGTACCTTGCCGATGACCACGCGGTCTTTCTGGCTGGCGTCGTCCAAACCTCGCTGCGCGCTAATAAAGCCGCTCGCACACAGTGTTTTCAATGCGGAGGCGTCGATAGACTTCTGGTTCGTTGCATCGTTCGGGTCGACGGCGAACAGGGTGGACGCGTAATGATCTGAAA
>JAUSAX010000130.1 GCA_030652315.1 Afipia sp.
ATAGCCGTCGATAATGCGCCAGGTTTTCGCGGTGAATGTAATCCATTAATGATCCCAAGCAATGACGCCAAAGCTCTGCTTACGAACCTGCCGGCAGATCATCCGTTCCGGCATCATCGCCTGCCGCGCCTGAATATATCCTTGGGAATGTGAGCCGTATTGACCACCGAGTCAGTGCGGTTATGTGCAACAGCCTATGTTGTCGCAGTGCGGCCGTGATCCGGAGAGCGTCATATGCCTCACCACTCCAAGCGTGCCGTTCAAGCTCGCCTTGAGTTAAGGGCCATGCAATTACAGGACACGGCTGAAACTCTCCCCCACGGCGACGAGCGGGATGGCTTGCTGCACAGGGCACGCCGGATGGAGAACGCTGCGCTTGTCATCGATAGATGGGCATCGTCGCCGGGCTTGAGAGCACCGACGTAGCTACGGCTCCGCCGCAACATCGCAACCTTCGCAACGGAAGTCCGGGCCATACTCGGTTTGAACAACCTTGAAGCCATCAGGGACGCTCTGCACGGTCGGCATCTCGTCGCTCTCGCCCTGCGACAGACTGGCCATGCCGGTCTTATGGCAATTCGGGCAGCGCAATTGCTCGGTCCACTGATCGGTCATCGTGAGCAGTATGGACCTAGAGTTGCAGAAACTCCACGCGCCTTTGCAGCATCAATGTCGGACACCGGACAAACCTGGCGGCGGGGGGATCAACACGTCACCCGGTCGGCGGGCACGCATTGGTGCGCTATTTTCGCGGTTTTCGCAGCGACAATGCTTCGGCCCGATCTGCTTTGGCCTTGACCGGGTCTTCGACCGCGCCGCGATCAAGCTGCATCACGGTATCGCAGAAACATCGCCAATTGATTTCCCCGACGCTCCCGAACGTATTCGGCGCGACCGACTTTTAGAACATGACGTTCGAAGGTCAGAATGACGACCTTGCCGCCTTGCTGGACCACCGCGTATTGTTCATTGAGCTTTGTCACCAGTTCGGCGGCACTCCGGCCGGTCAGTGGCTTGTCGGTGATTGGCAAAGCGATAGCGTTCGAAGAAACCAGCGGCACGGCAACGGATTGAAAACCTGGCGGCTCCGTGATATTGGATTCTGTACTGTCTCGCACAATATTTGAATCCGGAATCTCTGGCGTTCCCGCGCCAGAGACGGATTTCTTGACAGACATGGCTCATGGGCCTCCCGTGAAAACGAAATTCACGGGCGGCAAGTCCATTGCCCGAGTCGGCCTCCGATTTATGATTTGAAATTCCGGACGACGATATCAGAATCCGTTAGTCACTCGGCTAAAAACCCCAATGCGCTGGCCCGCACACGTCTCGAACCATCTGGCCCATCGCCGGCTGCCATCCTGCGAGATGCCGCGCGAAGCGCGCGCGTATCCTCAGGGTAAGGACGCAACTTATTTCGCCGCCGTCACCACAATCTCCACGATATGCGGCGGTTCGAGTTCGACGCCGAGGCAGGCGCGCATCGGCGGATTCCTGATGTCGACCCATTCGTCCCAGGCGCGGTTCATTTCGCCCTTCTGCTTGATGTCGGCGACGTAGACGATCGCCGAGAGGATCTTGCTCTTGTCGGAGCCGCACAGCGCGAGGCTCTCGTCGATGCGGGCCAGCGCTTTGGCGGTCTGCTCGTACATCGAGGATGTCACCGGATCGGGCGCCACCGCGACCGTCAGCACGATGTCGTCATGCACCACGGCGCGGCTGCGGGTCGGCGTCAGGCCGGGGAAGCGTGCAATCATGGCAAACTCTCTTTTTGACGCGTTTTCTTGACGCGAACCGGTACCCACTTCGCTCGAAAACGCTATGTTCCTACTTTACGAACGAGCGCGACGGCGCCAGGTGCAGCGACCAGGCATCGACCTTGTCGCTGGCGCGCGGATAGATCTCGGTGACAACCGGATCGTGTCCGGGAATGACGCGGTCGACATGGCCGGCCAGCCGCTGCGCGATATCCCAGCCCTCGAACATGTCGCCGAGGTTGTAGATGATCGGAAACGGGCTGCGACGATGCATGTTGCCGTAGTAATGCGAGGCGTCCGACGCCAGCACGACCGGGCCGCGCGCGGTCTCGACCCGCACCACCTGCAGGCCGTCGGAATGGCCCCCGACCCGATGCAGGGTCACGCCGGGCGCGACCTCGCCATCGCCATTGTGGAAGGTGACGCGCTCGCTGAAGACGTGGCGGACCATCAAGGTGACGTGCTCCACCGAGAATGGATGGCGCAGCGTGCCCATGCACATGCAGCGGCCGGTGGCGTAGCTCATCTCGCGGTCCTGCAGATGAAACCGCGCTTTGGGAAAGCGGTCGAGATTGCCGGCATGGTCGTAATGCAGATGCGTGACGACGACATCGCCGATGGCGTCGGTGTCGACGCCAAAGCGCGCCAGCGCGTCGACCGGATTGAGCGTCAGCTTGCGATTGCGTTGCTGCGCCTCCTCCGCGTTGAACCCGGTATCGACCAGGATATCGCGGCCGTGCCCCCGGATCAGCCAGACGAAGTAGTCGAGGTCCTGGGCCGTGGTATCGTGCGGATCCGGCACCAGGTAATTCATGTGGGGGGTGCGCGGCGCCATCGTTGCGTAGCGCAGGGCGTAGATTTCGTAGGCATTTCCCATCGGTTGTGCTTCTTCTTGGTTTCGATTGGCCGATCCCTGCAAGCTAAGCCACCGCCGCCCGGAAAGGTCAAACCGGGCCGTTCGGGGCAGCCGGCACTGGCGCGGGGCGCCGACAATGTGAGACCGGTCACAAATTGCGGCGCCGGCCTCGGATATCGCTGACGCCGTCAGCTTTGCAAACGGTTGACAGGGCCGGCGGTGCCGGTTTGATAATGCGCTTTGCGTGGAGTAAGGTCGCCGAGGCGCAAGCTGGTGTCGGCGCCTAGTTGGCTGGACTGTTGTTTTATGAGAATCCGCCTCGCCTCATTGCTGATTTTGCTCTTGTCGGTGTTCCCGATCGTTCCGGCCGCCGCAGCTGGCGCCGAGCGGTTTGCGCTGGTCATCGGCAACGCCAAATATCCCGACGCCGAAGCCCCGCTGAAGGAGCCGATCAACGACGCCCGCGCCGTCGCCGACGAACTCAAGCGCGACGGCTTCAACGTCGAGGTCGGCGAAAACCTGACCGGCGACGCGATGCGGCGCGCCTTCGACAAGCTCTACGGCAAGATCAAGCCCGGCTCGGTCGCGCTGATCTTCTTCAGCGGGTTCGGCGTCCAGTCCGGCCGCCAGAGCTACATGATCCCGGTCGACGCCCAGATCTGGACCGAACCGGACGTCCGCCGCGACGGCTTCAGCCTGGAGACGGTACTCGGCGAAATCAACAGCCGCGGGGCCGGCGTCAAGATCGCCCTGATCGACGCTTCCAGGCGCAACCCGTTCGAGCGCCGGTTCCGCAGCTTTTCCGCGGGCCTTGCGCCGGTGATCGCGCCGAACGGAACCCTGGTGATGTATTCGGCCGCGCTCTCGTCGGTGGTCAGCGACAATGGCGGCGACCGCAGCCTGTTCGTGCGGGAATTGCTCAAGGAAATTCGGGTTCCCGACCTGATGGCCGAGGAAACCCTGAAC
>JAUSAX010000057.1 GCA_030652315.1 Afipia sp.
CCTTGTGGTGCTGGATTCATACAATCCGCGTTCGGTAGCGTTTCAGATTGCAGCGCTCAATGAGCATATCGCCAGTCTTCCGAGCATGGGAGAAGGCGGACTGATCGATCGGCCGCATCGTCTTGCCGTGACGCTTCAAGCCGCGATGACGGCCGGTGAGGCGGAGGCATTCGATACCAAAGCTCTCTTTTCGCTCGAGCAAAATCTGCTCAACCTCGCCGATGCCATCGGCTCGCATTACTTCCCTCATGGCAGTAGTGCGTTGCGGCCAGAGAAGCTGACGGGGTTCGCGTGATCTACGACATCCGTCATGTCACGACGTACTCTTACGAAAGCGCGGTCAGCTTCGCGCGGTGTTCACTAAGGCTTGAACCAAAAACTGGTGATGGCCAGCAACTGATCTCGCATAGCGTCGAGATCAAACCGGGCCCGCTGGAGCGCACGGTGAGAACCGATTTTTTCGGAATCCGCACCGAAAGCATCGTGATCGAGGCGGCCCATCGCGTTCTGCGTATCGATGCGCGATCGCGCGTGGATGTGGCGCGCATCGCGCCATCTCGGGACATGAAATCTCCATCTTGGGAGAAGGTGCGCGAGGCGGCCTTCACGACGAACGGTCTCGCGGCAAGTTCTCCGGTGGGCTACCTGTTCGCAAGCCCGCTGGTGCCGATCCTGTCACCGGTCACGGAGTATGCAGCGGCAAGTTTTCCGTCCGATGCCGGGATATTCGGTTCGACTGCAGACCTGATGCGACGGATCAATCAGGATTTTGTCTACGATCCAAAAGCGACGGAAATTTCGACGCCATTGCGGGACGTTTACGAGAAACGGCGCGGAGTGTGCCAGGATTTTGCCCACGTGATGATCGCGGGACTGCGTGGTCTTGGGCTCCCGGCTGCCTATGTCAGCGGGTATCTGCGAACCACTCCGCCGCCGGGGCGCCCGCGGCTTCAGGGTGCGGACGCGACGCATGCGTGGGTTTCGGTCTGGTGCGGGGCGGAGATCGGCTGGATGGGCTTCGATCCGACCAACGATCTGGTGATTGGCAACGACCATGTCGTTTTGGCCGTCGGCCGCGATTACACGGATGTTTCGCCGGTCGATGGTGTGATCGTCGGGTCGCGCAAGCAAAAGTTGGCTGTGGCAGTGGATGTGATACCGGCGGAATAAATTGCGCCGATTGTCGGGGGCGGTCAGCTCTTGTGGCTTCCGTCGGCGCAGAACGAAGAGCGGATATTGCAATCCGCCGGGCTGCGGCCCTCCTTGCGGCAACGTGCCGAGGCGGCATCGATAGCCTGACCGAGCGTTGCGGCTTCGGCGGTGTATGCCCCCCAATAACGGGTTCGCCGAATGCGGGTGGTATAGAAGGCCATCGCGCCGCATTTGGTTGTTGAGGAAATCTTGCAGCCGCGGCCGCCGTTGTTGACGCACAGGGTCAGCGCGCGTGCCTCTGCCTCATCTCGCGTCGCCTTTTGCCAGACCGCACCCCATGCGCCGCGCGCCGCAAAGCCGATGGCGGCCCATTGCTCGGCAGGCGGTGCTGGAGCTTTCGGCCTGAGCGATTCAAGGCGGATTTTGGCGAGCGGGGCGAAATTCCCGTTTGGATATTTGTCGAGATAGGCCGCGATCTCAGCAGGATTCCGCGAGTCCTTCACCGAATTCCAGAAGGTGATTTCGGCGCTGGAGTCCGTCTGTGCGAAGCCTGTTGCGGGTTGCGAGAACAAGGCAACCGCAAGCGCCAGCGCACAACAGATCCCGCGTAGCATCTCCTATCCCCGTTTCGAGTTTGGCGCAGACTAAAAGCCCGTTTTGGCCTTGTCGAGCGGGCGGGGACGCGTTCCTGCGGATAACCCCTTCCTGTGCTTCGTATTATCCGCGCGGTGTGGCTTGTAACCATCGATGAGAGACGCGTCGGCGGACTTGAGCCGCGAAGACGTTAGGTTCCGATTTATGAGGAAGGCAAGCAGGGGGATGACGATGCCAGACGACTAGTGGTCGTTTGCTGCAGTCACGATCCAGATCGAGCCGCCGAGCGGGACCGTGTCGCCTTTCTGATGTGCCGCGAGCGCAGTTCGAATCGATTGCGTCGTCGCCTCTATCTTGTCCGGCGATTGGTTCTCGAGTGCGCGGCTGGTGGGGCCGATGGCGAGGGTCGTTTCAATGGCGGCTTCAAGTCCGCGGCCGGTCGCGATGTCGAGCGACAGGTCGATTCGCTCCATCCCGATATTGGTGAAACCAGCCTCCCCAAGGATGCGGCGAACACGGTCCTCGCTGGCGAACGAGAATGGACCTGGATCGTCCGGCTTCATTTCCGGAAGCTTTGGCACATGCTTGTACGCTTCCTGCAGGCCGAGCATCATCCAGGGATTGTCGCGCGGCGTGCGCCAGCAAGCGAATGCAAGGCGGCCGTTCGGTCGCAATGCCTTGCGCATGTTCGCGAAGGAGTCTGAAGGCTGCGCAAAGAACATGACGCCGAACCGCGAGAACAGCACGTCCGCGCTTTCAGGCGCGAACGGGTAGGCAGTCGCATCGGCCAGTACGAATTCAACCGGTGCACCCGCTGGCGCGAGTTCCCGTGCCCGGCCCAGCATCGGCTCGGAAATGTCGACACCGATGACGCGTCCTGTGGCACCGACCTTTTTCAGGAGATCGAAGGAGGTGGCTCCACAGCCGCATCCGATATCGATAATGGTTTCTCCCACCTTGACGGCAGCGCGGTCGATCAGGACTTCAGACACAGGCCCAAGGACGACATCCTGAAGTTGTTGCCGATCGGTCCAATGACGGCCGGCGGGGCCATTCCAGTAGGCGATCTGATCGGCGTTGCGGTCGTCGATGGCGGGTTGGGTCATGGGGCGCTCCGGTGATGCCCGTTCTTTCTAGGCCAGTCCGGCGGTGCT
>JAUSAX010000015.1 GCA_030652315.1 Afipia sp.
TATGACAGCGAGGCTGCGGGGAAGTTTTCGATACAGGGCCCCGACATCAAGATCACGTCCGCTGCAGTCATTGCGCTGGCCATGACTCTCAACGAACTCTGCACCAACACCACAAAATTTGGGGCGCTATCGACGCCGAAAGGTCGCATCGAAATTTCCTGGACGATCGATGCGGAGAAAAGGCGACTGCATCTGTCGTGGGCCGAAAAAGACGGACCGCCCGTGAGTACTCCCACTCGGCGAAGCTTTGGAACGCGGTTGATAGAAACCCTTGGTAAACAGCTGAGCGGCGAAGTTCACCTGGCCTATGAGACAACGGGTTTCGTTTACGCGCTCGATGTTCCGCTCGGCTCACTGGAACCACCGGCCGGTTAATCTGATCAAGAGGCCTAAGGCCGTGCAACGGATGCTCCTTGGATGGTGGCGCTCTATAGGCACTCGGCAACGCGGTGCTTTTCTTCGGATTTGTTTTCCCGGCTTCAATGTCCGCTGCGGGTCAATCGCGACGGGGGCGCCCCCGCAGCAAATCCGGCCATGTCCGCTATGCCGTCAAAAGCGGAAGTAGATCGCGGCCAACTATCTGGCGTTCGTCAAACTCGCATCAATCCGAATTTGGCTGCGCGCTAACGAGTCCACGCCCTGGTATTGGATGCTTCCACGCCGTCATTGCGAGGAGCACTTACATCGAAGCAATCCAGTCTTAAAGCCTCTAGCGCTTGCCCTTGCGGTCGACGCATTTGCGGGAAGCTTCGACGCCGGCCGCGGTGAGGCGAAGGCCTGCCACTTCCTTGATCTGCCCAGCGGGGCAGGAGCCGTCATCGACATAAATCTTCTGACCGAGCCGCAGGTCGGTGATGTCGGCTTCGCGACCGACAATGTCGGCGAGCGCGGTGGCGGTGAGTGCGAGTGATGCGATTGCGCCAAGCAGCAGCGTTCGCGGCAGGGATACTGCGATCATGTATGGCTCACTTGTTCTGGATCTTCAGCCCGTCGGGGCCGACGTTGATCTGCAGGCCCTGCGGCTTCCTGTTGTCCTGATAGACCTTGTAGCCGAGCACGCCGACCGCGATCACAAGTGCACCGACGACGGCGTAGAGGATGTTGCGGTTGTCCATGCGTAGCTCTCCAATGCGTCAATGCGAAACGGTTGATGAAAACAGATTGATCGTCCCGACGCCTGCGATGATCAGCGCAAGGCCGATGACGGCGGGCGTGTCGAGTTTCTGGCCGAACCAGACGAGACCGACGATGGTGATCAGCACGATGCCGAGACCGGACCAGATCGCATAGGCGATCCCGACCGGCATGGTCCGCAGGACCAGCGACAGGAAATAGAACGAGGCTGCGTAGCCGATCACCGTCAGGATCAGCGGCTTCGGTTTGGTAAATTGCTCCGACGCCTGAAGCGCGGCGGTGCCGATCACTTCAAGAATAATCGCGGCGATGAGATAGGCATAGGTCATGCCTCATCGTAGTCGGGCGGTCGTGATTCTCATAGGCAGCGGTTGCCTTGCGGCATACGCCGACGCCGTCTGCCGGCGTATGTCCGCAAGTCTTACGCGAAAGGAACCGGCACGCGTGAGACGCGCACCCAGTGTCCCGAATCCGAAGTTCGCTTCGTTCTGCAGCAGCTTCCGTAGCGAACTTCGGATTCGAAAGGACACTAGGAAATATGATTCTAGTGTGGTTTTGGTTCGCAAGTCCGCAGACGGAACGTGCGGTAACAATGATGCGGACTTGCGAACCACCACACTAGTGCTTCGCCACTGTTTCCCGGACTTCGGTGCAGCACGCCGGGCATTCATAGACGAAGTCGACCCTCGCCAGGTCCCAGTGGGGCTGAACCTCCCTGATCTGCATGGGAAGGCTCAGGCAGCTTGGACACACGGTCATGGCTGCATGAAAGATGCGAAGCTTTTGGTGATGCTGTGCATAGGCTGGCATGATTGCTCTCCTTGATCGCGGGAGCTCAACACTCTCAGCCACCGGCGCGCTCTGATGGGTTGTTGCCGGTGATGAATGATCCTATCGCGCAAGCCGTAAACACCTCATCAACTCTTGCGAACGCACGAAGAACATCCGCACAAACTCGGCGTGTGTGACTAAATCTACACAGTTGGTGCCTTCGTTCGGTCATATTGTAACTGCGCTTTCGCGACATCGGTCATGTGCCGCTCCGCCCAGATCCGTAGCGCATCGACAGTCTCGCTCAGCGTGCGCCCCAGCGGCGTGATCGAATACTCCACTGTCACAGGAACCGTGGGCGTGACCTTGCGCGTCACGAGGCCGTCGCGCTCAAGACCTTTCAGAGTCTGCGATGCCATCTTTTGGGTCAGGCCCCCGATCTCGCGACGCAGTTCGTTGAAGCGCCAGGGCTTGCGCGCCAGCAGGATCAGCAGCAGCACGGTCCACTTGTCGGCGATGCGGTCGAGCACCAGCCGCGTCGGACAATCCTGCGCGTAGGGGTTTGCCGGCCAGTTCCCGCGCGGAGCTTTGGTGAGTGGTTTCTCGCGGGAGACCTTGTCTCGGAAAAGTGCCTTCTTCACAGCGGCGTCTGCAGCGGGCATCTGATGTCCAATCGTTAGTTGGTATCGATTGGATACCACTCAGGGCAAAGGACGTCATCATGAAAGTCGCATTGATCGGAGCCACCGGCCGCGCTGGTTCACCCATTCTCCGGGAGCTCGCCCGCCGCGGTCACCAGATCACCGCCATCGTCCGCAATCCGGATAAGGTTCAGGCGCAGGCGAATGTCACGCCGAAGAAGGGCGATGTGTTCGACAAGGGCGATCTCGCCGGCCTTCTCAAAGGACATGACGTGGTCATCAGCGCGGTGCACTTTCTGCAAAGCGATCCGCGCAAGCTGATCGATGCCGTGAAGGCGTCTGGCGCGAAGCGTTATCTGGTGGTCGGCGGTGCGGGCAGCCTTGAAGTCGCTCCGGGCGTCACGCTGGTGTCGACGCCGGAATTTCCGGCGGCCTACAAGGACGAGGCCACCAAGGGTGGCGAGTTTCTTGATCTGTTGCGGCAGGAGATGGAACTTGACTGGACGTTCCTCTCGCCGTCGGCGCTATTCTTTGAGGGACCGCGCACCGGCACGTTCCGCCTTGGCAAGGATCAGCTTCTGACCACGGAGACGGGCAGCAGCATTTCGTTCGAGGACTACGCCATCGCGCTCGCAGACGAGGTCGAGAAGCCCGCGCATTCGAGGCAGCGGTTCACGGTGGGGTATTGATTCTTGCAGGTCTTCGGTCGTCGTATCGGGTGTGGCGGTCACGAACCAGGCCGGCGGCGACAAGTACCTCAGATGCCCTACGACCGCGCAGTTTTCCCTTTTGGAGAGCTGGCGGGCCCTCCGATGAGTTGCCCAGCAATCCAGCCGACCAAACCCAAGAGCGGTATGGGCGCGAGCGGCGCAAAGACAAGAAGACCAATGCCAGAATCGGGATCAAGAAAAGCGGGGTATGAACCGAACCAGAGCGGCATGCTGAGCATGGCCTGAACAATACCGATACCTTGACCCGCATCGAAGACGTTGGAAACCATCTCAGGAGCCAGGAAGATCAGCGGCAGGTTGAGAACAGACATCACGGTTGCGGAAACCCACATCGCAGACCGGGCCGATCGAAAGTTCGGTGACAGTCGGCAAGTCACATACAAGGCAACAAATCCCCAGTTCATGACCGCGAAATCAAGGGGGAGCCGAAAAATGAATGATGAAAATCGATATCCGGATGGTCCGGCCTGCAACAGACCGGATTTGTAGCCAAGATAGATAAGTGTAGCGACTAAGCTTGGACCGATAGAAGCCGTTAAAAATGCAATCAGAGGAACTTGAGTCCAGGCGAGCGACCGACCGTTTTCAGAGACCGCGGGTCGTCCCTTGTAGCATGCGAACAATATCGCAATCAGCATCATTGCGAGGGCTGAGTATTGGAATAGATCGGACATCAGAGGCATTGGATCACACTTGGCTTGAGCTGGATCAATCCGTTCGGACCACACCTGTAGCGGCTGCCACCGGAAATCATTGGTGGTTGCTTCGCCGAACGAGGTTCAACCAGCCGGCCAACTCGCGTCAATACGGCTGTGGCTGCGCGTTAATGAATCCACCGGACTAGTATGAAGCGTCTTCAACGGCCTATGGAAAGCCCGACCTTGCGCCGGGCTTTTGTGTTTAGAACGTCAACGCTTACCTCAGAGGTCATCGCGTCCCTTCCAACGGTCCCGTAAAGTTGGCTACACTCGCGGCCAACAATCTGCGCGCAGACGCATGAAGGGACGAAACGCGATGGACGCCAAAACAACGACAAACGAAACCCAGCGCCGCATTCTCGATGCTGTCGACGATGCTTTCGACCGGCAGATCGAAACAACGAAGCAGTTTTCATCCATTCCCT
>JAUSAX010000020.1 GCA_030652315.1 Afipia sp.
CGCAGCACAGAAAATATTGCCAAGCTGCTCGATTACACGATCAAGACCTACATGCCGGATGTCTGGCGCGACGACGTATCGGCACGGGCCATTGCGTTTCTCGAAGAGGTCTGCCGCCGCGTCGCGCGCGTCGGCGCGCAGTGGATGGCAGCCGGATTTGTTCACGGCGTCCTCAACACCGACAACATCAATGTCACCGGCGAGAGCTTCGACTACGGCCCGTGGCGATTTCTGCCCGTGCTCGACCCCGCCTTCACCGCCGCCTATTTCGACGAGACCGGGCTTTACGCTTACGGCCGTCAGCCCGATGCGCTGTTCTGGAACGTCACACGGCTTGCGGAATGCCTGCTCGGCATCGCGGAGCAGCCGAGCCTCGAAAAGGCGCTCGGCGTCTTTGAACCCACTATTCGCCAGGAATTCACTAGCGCGATGGTGAAACGGCTCGGCGTTCAGTCACGGAGCCCCGAGCACGACAACGAACTGGTGCGCGCGCTGTGGATTTTCCTGTCGGAAAAGAAAGCGCCGTTCGAGCAGACCTTCTTCGACTGGTTCGGCGGCCTAGCGAGCACCGAACGCGCGGCGGGCAGCCCGTCGAAGGAGCATTACGCAAATCCGGCGTTTAGTGCGGTCCGTGATGCCTTGCAAGGTTTCGCTCCGCGCGACGGCGTCGATCTCAATCACGCATTTTTCAGCAAGCCCGCTGCATGCTCCATGCTGATCGAAGAAGTCGAAGCGGTCTGGAAACCGATCGCGGACAGCGACGACTGGTCCGTGTTCCACGCCAAACTCAAAGCCATCGACGAGATGCGCGAGGCATATGAGCTTACATAATTCGTCATTGCGAGCGAAGCGAAGCAATCCAGCGGGATGTTCGTCAAACGAAGACTGGATTGCTTCGTCGCTTCGCTCCTCGCAAAGACGAGAATCCGGTTTACACGGCCATCAATCCCACCATGTCATTCCGGACAGCCCGCACAGCGGGCTGATCCGGAATCCAGATGAGTTCATCGTAAACCACCTCGAGATTCCGGGCTCGCTCGCAACCGCTCGCACCCCGGAATGACGTGTACCCTCAGGCCACCTTCTTGCGTGGCTCAGACACGGTGAACGTGCCGTCCAAGAACCCCGTCAGACGCTGACGGATGATGAACTCGGCATCGGCCATGATGCGGTCGATCAGTTCCTTGCAGGTTGGGATGTCGTTGATCAGACCGACCATCATGCCGCAGCTCCAGGCGCCCGCGTTCATGTCGCCTTCCAGCATTACCTTCGGATAGACACCGGCGACCTGATCCATGATGTCCTCAATCTTGAGGTTCTTGCCCTTTTCCTTCTCGATCTCGATCAGCTTCTCGACATTCTTGTTGTTCAGCACGCGCTCGGTGTTGCGCAGTGCGCGCATCACCAGACGGGTGTCGAGCTCGGTGGCCTTGAGCAGCGCCTGCTTCACGTTCTCATGCACCGGCGCTTCCTTGGTGGCGATGAAGCGCGTGCCCATGTTCATGCCCTGCGCGCCCATCGCGAGTGCGGCGACGAGGCTGCGTGCATCGGCCATGCCGCCCGACGCCACGAACGGAATTCTCAATTCCTCTTCCGCGCGCGGCAGCAGGATCATGTTCGGCATATCGTCTTCGCCGGGATGACCGCCGCACTCGAAACCATCGACGCTGACCGCGTCGCAGCCGATGGCTTCAGCCTTCAGCGAGTGGCGGACCGACGTACACTTGTGAATGACCTTGATGCCCGCCGCTTTTAGCGCCGGCATGTATTGCTCGGGGCTGCGGCCTGCGGTCTCGACAGCCTTGATGCCGGCTTCCCTGATGGCCGCGATATATTCGGGATACGGAGGCGCTGCGAAGGTCGGCAGGAAAGTCAGGTTTACGCCGAACGGCTTGTCGGTCATGTCCTGGCACTTCTTGATTTCCTTCGCCAGCAGCTCGGGCGTCTTCTGCGTCAGGCCCGTGATAATGCCGAGGCCGCCCGCGTTCGACACAGCAGATGCCAACTCCGCGAAGCCTACAAAGTGCATGCCGCCCTGGATGATCGGGTGCTGGATGCCGAACAATTCCGTAATCGCCGTTTTCATGTGTTCCCTCTCCTTGGTTCTAATGACATCGTTACCGCAGGTGCTCGCGGCACGACAATGGTTTGGCTCGACAGGGCTGCCATGCCGTCAGTTCCGAAAAAGAACGTATCAGCATGATCCAAATCGTCAACCGGTGGCCAAAACCGGGGGCAGCGTGTATCAGGGCCGCAGATAAGCCTATCTTCAGCCAATGGAATTTCGTTTGAGCCAGTCCCCCGCCGTCAAGCCGTTCATGGAAGTCCTCTCGGGCCGCAGGCAGAATGTGCCGCCGGTCTGGATGATGCGGCAGGCTGGCCGCTATCTTCCGGAGTACCGCGACCTGCGCGCGAAGGCGGGCGGCTTTCTCGACCTCTGTTTCAATCCCGAATGGGCCGCCGAGGTCACGCTGCAGCCGATCCGGCGCTTCGGATTCGACGCCGCGATCATCTTCTCGGACATTCTGGTGATCCCGCATGCGCTCGGACGTTCGGTTCGCTTCGAGGTCGGCGAAGGCCCGCGACTCGATCCGCTCGATACACCGGAGAAGGTCGCGGCTCTGGCCACTGCTGCCGATTTCACCAAACTCGAACCCGTCTTCGAGGCACTGCGCCGTGTTCGCGCCGAACTCGATCCGAAGATCGCGCTGATCGGTTTCTGCGGCGCGCCGTGGACGGTTGCGACCTACATGGTCGCCGGACAAGGCACGCCTGATCAGGCACCGGCGCGCATGCTCGCATATCGTTCGCCGGATGCGTTCGCGAAAATCATCGACGTGCTGGTGGAAAACTCCATTGAGTATCTGCTGGGACAGCTCGCAGCCGGTGCCGACGCGCTGCAGATCTTCGACACCTGGGCGGGTATCCTGCCGCCGCGCGAATTCCAGCGCTGGTCGGTGGAGCCGACCCGGCGGATCGTCGAGGGCGTGCGCGCGAAAGCACCGCACGCCAAGATCATCGGCTTTCCGCGCGGCGCGGGCGCGCAGCTGCCGCTCTACGTCGGCCGCACCGGCGTCGATGGCGTCAGCATCGACTGGGCGGCGGAGCCATCGCTGATCCGCGAGCGCGTGCAGAGCCACGTCGCTGTGCAAGGCAATCTCGATCCGTTGGCCTTGATCGCCGGAGGAGCGGCGCTGGACCGCGCGGTCGATGACGCGCTGGCGAATTACGCAGGCGGCCGATACATCTTCAATCTCGGCCACGGCATCCAGCCGGAAACACCTATCGCGCATGTCGAGCAGATGCTGAAGCGTGTACGGGACTATAAGGGATAACTCTCGGCAGAGCCGCGCCGAACCGCGCTACTCGTTCGGAATGTTCAGCAATTCGCCGCACGCCTTGCAGTGCACGGCATCGACGTCGTGTCGCAGCAGGCTACACGTCGGACACGCAAAGCGGACCTTGTGCGGACGCAGCATGGCGCGTACCAGACCGAGAAACAGGGTCACCCCAAAAATCATAGTGACGACGGAAATCAGCCGGCCGGTCGTCCCAGGCAGCGTGATGTCGCCAAACCCGGTTGTGGTCAGCGCAGTGACCGCGAAGTAGAGCGCGTCGAGATAATTGGTGATGGCAGGGTTTGTGGCGTGCTGGGTCGCGTAGATGAGACCGGTCATCACGAACAGGAAGACCGCGATATTAACCCCCGCGATGATGATCTCCTCATTGGCGCGAAAATACGGGAAATCGGCACGAAGCCGCGTCAGCAAACGATAGCTACGCATCAGCCGCAAAGTGCGCAGCACGCGCAGAAAGGCTATCTGCTCGCCCGCCAACGGCGCCAAAAATGAAACGATACTTGCGATATCCGCCCAGGTGACAGGGTGCAGGAATTCGCGCCACGGCTTCTCGACGATGAAAAGGCGGGCGAGAAAGTCGGCGAGGATGACGAGGCCAAAGCCAACATCGGCGACTTCAACGTAAGCGTTTCCGGGAATGAAAGAGGTGGTAACGATAAAAATGATGGAGATAGTATCGAAGATCAGCAAACCGTAGCGGAATCGATGCGCATCGGCGGATTCACCGTCGTAGAGACTGCGGAGCCGCGATCGCAGACGCTGCACCATCGAGGTGTTTGATTTCATTCGGCAGACTGGTCCAGTTCCTGAATATCATGGTAGCACAGGACGGCCGCACCGCTGCGCTGGTTAAATCGGCCTTGATCGCTCGATGATCGCAGCTGCCCCCTTGGCCAGCAGATCGAACGCCACCGCGCGGCCAAGCTCCCGCGGCTTGTCGGCCGGGCCGGTGCGCGTCGCTTCAAGCAACTGATTGCCTTCGAGATCCAGCACCGACGCGGCCAGCGACATCTCGCGACCGTTGATGGTCGAGAATCCCGCGATCGGCGAATTGCAGTGACCGTTGAGCACCCAGAGCACCTCGCGCTCGGCGTCGGCGCACAGATGCGCGGCGGGATCGTCGATCAGCGCGAGATACTGACGTGTGCGCCAGTCGTTCACCGCGCATTCCACCGCGACGATGCCCTGCCCCGCCGCCGGCAGCATTTCCTGCGCGGTGAATTCGTGGGCGATACGGCTTACGAGCCCGACGCGCTCCAATCCCGAACGCGCCATGATCAGCGCATCAGCCGGGCCGACTTCGCCGCCTTCTGCGAGCCGCTGCATTTCACCGTTGTCGAGTTTCCGCACCCGCGTGTCGGCAGCGCCGCGAAAATGAATCACTTCGATCTCGGGAAACAGCCGCCGCGCATAGGCTGCGCGCCGCACCGCATTGGTCCCGATCTTGAAACCGTTGCCCTTGGTGCGCTTGAGATCGTCGAACGTGACGCCCGCGCGCAGCACCAGCGCATCGGTCGGCGGATCGCGCGACAGCGTCGCACCGATGACGAGGCCCGGCGTGTCCTCGTTGCCCGGCATGTCCTTCAGCGAATGCATCGCGGCGTGCAGCTTGCCTGCGACCACGGCTGCGCGGATTTCGGCGACAAATGCGCCACCTTTGCCGCCATGCGGCAGCAGCAAGCCGACCTGATCCTGATCGCCGCGCGTCTCGAACTTGACGATCTCGACGTTCAGATCCGGCGCGGCAGCTTCGAGCTGTCGTGCAATTTCCTCGGTCTGCGCAAGCGCCATCGTACTTTTGCGCGTTCCGATACGCATGGAAATTGCTGCCACGTCTGCTCCGTCACCGGCTTGATTTCGTCTGAAAACCGCGTTCTGTCGGGCCGCAACATACGGCGAGCGGTCCCCTGAACGCAAACGTATTGAACGGCGCATCGCGGTTGCATCAGCCTGCGGTCCGCGCTTAAACAGCCTAAATCTCGCGTCCTGCGCAATCAAAAGAGTCCCCTGAATGACATCTTCCTCGTCCATCGGCTTCCTCGCGCCCCTGTTCGTTCCCGCCACCCGGCCCGATCGGTATTTCAAGGCAGCCGCGTCCGGTGCGGACGGCGTCATCATCGATCTTGAGGATGCGGTGGCGACGAACGAGAAGGATGCCGCCCGCGCCACGCTGGTTGCTGCTTCCCTGCCCCCCAATTCCATCGTCCGCGTCAACGCGTTCGGAACGCGCTGGCATGAGGCTGACATTGTGGCGATGAAGGGCCTCGGCATCGCCGGAATCATGCTGCCGAAGGCAGAGACCGCGGGACATCTCGAGAGCGTGCGCGCCGTGCTCGGCGATCTGCCGGTCATTTCGCTGATCGAATCGGCGCAAGGCGTCGCAGGCGTCCGCGAGGTTGCCCGTCATTCCGACCGGCTCGCGTTCGGCTATATCGACTTCAGCGCCGATGTCGGCTGCAGCATGGACCGCGACGCGTTGCTGATGGTGCGCGCCGAGATCGTGCTGGCCTCGAGGCTTGCGCAGTTGCCATCACCGCTCGAAGGCGTGACGCCGTCGTTCGATGATCCGGCACTGGTCGAGGATGACGCGCGTTATGCCGCATTGATGGGTTTCGGCGGCAAGCTCTGTATTCACCCCAAGCAGATCGCGCCGACACTCAAGGGATTCCGGCCATCGCACAAAGATATCGAATGGGCGACGAAGATCGCAAATTCGGGCGATGGCGCGGTGTCGGTGGACGGCATGATGGTCGATGCGCCGGTTCGGCTTCGGGCGCAGCGCATTCTCGCCGCCGCAAAGGCCAGCGATGCGGCTGGGGGGTAGCCGATAACGTGGAGACCTCAGCTTACACACCGTCATTGCGAGCGAAGCGAAGCAATCCAGTCTTCTGATAGAAGAAGGCAAGGGCTGGATTGCCTCGTCGCAAGCGCTCCTCGCAATGACGAATAGAAACCTTCCAGCAAACTCTCGCTAATCGCGCGCGATCCAGACTGCGATTTCGTTTCCGCCGGGCTCGCGGAAATGAAACCGCCGCCCGCCGGGAAAATCGAACTGCGGCTTCGTGATTGTGCCGCCGGCGGCGATCACGCGCCGTTCGGCGTCATCGATGTCCGTGGTCCGCACCACCGCGAGCGGTGCTGCGACCCGTTCCGGCGCCTGATCGATACCGCCATCAATTCCCGCATCTGTGAGCGCGTCGTAGGTCGGACCGTAGCTGACAATGCCCCAGCCGAAAGCCGCCTGAAAAAACGCGCTGGTTCGCGCGCGGTCGGTGCTGGGAAATTCGATATAGTCGATCTTGTCGGTCATGATTGCCTTCTATTGTGCCGCGACCGGCGGCCAGGTCATCAGAACCACCTCGACGATCTTCTTGAGTTCGTCGCGCTTGGCCCCTCCGACCGCCTGGACCGCTATTCCCTGCGCGATGGTGGAAGCATAACGCGCCAGCACCTCCGCATCCGCGTGCGCGGGAAGATCGCCATCGGATCGCGCCTGCTCAAAGCGCTCGCGCAGATCGCTTTCAAATTTCGCGCGCCGCGCGACCAGTTCCTGCTTGATCGACTCCGCCGCATCTCCGCAGGTCAGCGCCCCGTTGATGGACAGACATCCTGCCGGACAGTCCGGATCGGTCACGGCGTCCACTTCGCCATAGAGAAGATGCTCGATCACCGCGCGCGCTGTCGGTTGCTGCAGCGCCAGCTTGGTGTAACCGGCGGGGCCGTCGGCATATGAGTCGAACGCCTTGCGGAATAATTCTTCCTTGTTGCCGAACGCGGCGTAGAGCGACGGCTTGGTGATGCCCATCGCTTCCGTCAGGTCGGCCATCGACGCGCCCTCGTATCCCTTCTCCCAGAAAACGTGCAGCGCGTTTTCCAAAGCCTGATCGAGATCGAATTCACGGGGTCGTCCCATGGCCACGATAAGAACCTTTCTGAATTTGTACCTTTCGTTAGATATGTCCCTTGACGGCGAAAGTCCAAGTCCTATTTATACCGAACGTTACAGTTGCGGTGCAGCAATAATGCATCGGGACGCGGGGCAAATCGGAACTTTTATTCTCTCGCCGATCACGATCTCCCCAGCAACGTATTGAAATTACTGCATTTCGCGTTTCGGCGCGGATGCAAGGAAATGGGGACCTTGCGATGAAAAGCCTTTCAAAAAGAACAAGCCTGATTGGCGCCGGGATCGGTCTGGCTATCCTGGCGACCGCGGGAACCCTGGTCTTTACGACCTCGAACAACCGCGCCAAGGCTGATTCCGCCGCCGCGGCTACGCCGCCCGCAACCCCCGTCTCTGTCGCCAGTGTCGCCGAGCGGGAAACCGCGATCTGGGACGAATTCTCGGGCCGGCTTGAAGCCATCGAGCAGGTGGAAGTCCGCTCGCGTGTCGCCGGCGCGATCCAGGAGATCCGTTTCCGCGAAGGCGCGCTGGTTCAGAAGGACGATGTTCTCGTCGTGATTGATCCCGCGCTCTATGCCGCGGAGGTCGCCCGCGCAGACGCTCAGGTCGCCGCCGCACAAGCGCGGCTGGTATTCACCAAGAGCGATTATGAACGCGGCCAGCAACTGAGCGGATCGCAGACCATCTCGCAGCGCGATCAGGACAACCGCATCAATGGCTATCGCGAAGCGGAAGCGAACCTCAAGGCGGCGCAGGCCACCCTCAAGACCGCGCAGCTCAACCTCGGTTATACCGAAGTCCGCGCGCCTGTGACGGGCCGGGTCGGCAAACGCGAGATCACCGTCGGCAACCTGATCGCCGCCGGTCCCGGTTCGCCGCTGCTGACCAACATCGTCTCGACTACGCCGATCTATGCCAGCTTCAATGCCGACGAACAGGTCGTGCTGCGTGCACTGGACTCGCTCGGCGACGACGCCACGGCATCGAAGACCGGTCGCATTCCAGTCAAGATGGGCACCGCGACCAGCAATGGCCTGCCGTTCGAAGGCCACATGCAGTTGATCGACAATCAGGTCGATGCGCGCAGCGGCACAGTGCGGGTCCGCGCCATCTTCGAGAACAAGGATGGCCGTCTGATCCCCGGACAGTTCGTCCGCCTGCAGATGGGCCAGCCCAAAACCGAACGCGCGATGATGATCAACGAACGCGCCGTCGGCACCGACCAGAACAAAAAGTACGTGATGGTCGTAAACAAGGAAAGCAAGGCCGAGTATCGCGAAATCTCGCTTGGCGTCGCGGTTGACGGCCTGCGCGTGGTCACGGCTGGCCTGAAGCCGGGCGAGCAGATTGTGGTCAAGGGCTTGCAGCGCATTCGTCCCGGCGCACCTGTAGCGCCTGAAGTCGTAGCGATGGACGCCAACTGAACGAAAACATCAACCACGATGCGCGCCGTCACCCTGAGGTGCCGTAGCGAAGCGGAGGCCTCGAAGGGCGCGGCGCTGAACAATCGTCATCCTTCGAGGCTCGCAAGGACGAGCACCTCAGGATGACGGACCGGCATGTTCGCCGCGTCACTTACAAGAAGTCGCGCCGGACAAAAGCGCAGCAACAAGACCATTAATGAGATGACGTCATGAATATCTCGAGATTTTTCATCGACCGGCCGATTTTCGCCGGTGTGCTGTCGGCGCTGATCCTGCTTGCGGGACTGCTGTCTCTACCCGCGCTGCCAATCTCCGAATATCCGGAAGTCGCCCCTCCGATCGTGACGGTGCGCGCGCTCTATCCCGGCGCCAACCCGAAGGTGATTATCGAATCGGTCGCGACGCCGCTCGAGGAGCAGATCAACGGCGTCGAAAACATGCTCTACATGAACAGCCAGGCGACGACCGACGGCGTCTTGACCCTCAACGTCACCTTCCGCCTCGGTACCAATCCCGACCTCGCGCAGCAGATGGTTCAGAACCGGGTCTCGCAGGCGGAGTCGCGGCTGCCGGCGGTGACGCGCCAGCTCGGCATCACCACAGTGAAGAGCTCGCCGAACATCACGCTGGTGGTGCATCTGCTGTCGCCGAACGATCGCTACGACACCACCTATTTGCGCAACTTCGGCGTGATCAATGTCAAGGATCGCCTCGCCCGCATTCGCGGCGTCGGCCAGGTGCAAATCTGGGGCGCCGGTGATTATGCGATGCGCGTCTGGCTCGATCCGCAAAAAGTCGCCGAGCTTGGTCTGTCGCCCGGCGACATCACCCGCGAAATCCAGGCCCAGAACGTCGAGGCCGCGGCGGGCACGGTCGGCGGCTCGCCGAATTCCACGGACATCACCCTGCAGATGCCGCTCAATGCGCAGGGTCGCCTGAAGGACGAACAGGAATTCGGCGATATCGTTATCAAGACGGGGCAGAATGGTGAAATCACCCGCCTGCGCGACGTCGCCCGGGTCGAGCTTGGCGCCTCCGAATATGCGCTGCGCTCACAGATCGACAACAAATCCGCCGTCGGCATCGGCATATTTCAATCGCCCGGCGCCAACGCGCTCGCCATCGCCGACGAAGTCCACGCGGTGATGACGCAGATCAAGCAGAACATGCCCGAGGGCGTCGATTACCGCATCGCTTACGATCCGACGCGGTTCATCCGCGCCTCGATCGAAGCCGTGATCCACACCTTGCTGGAGGCGATCGCGCTGGTGGTGCTGGTTGTCATCCTGTTCCTGCAGACATGGCGCGCTTCGATCATTCCCTTGATCTCGGTACCGGTCTCGATCATCGGCACCTTCGCGGTGCTCCTGCTGTTCGGCTATTCCATCAATGCGCTGAGCCTGTTCGGCCTGGTGCTGGCGATCGGCATCGTGGTCGACGACGCCATCGTCGTGGTGGAGAACGTCGAGCGCAACATCGAGGAAGGCTTGTCGCCGCGCGATGCGACCTATCGCGCCATGAACGAGGTGTCGGGACCGATTATCGCCATTGCCCTGGTGCTGGTGGCGGTGTTTGTGCCGCTTGGCTTCATCAGCGGCCTGACCGGCCAGTTCTACAAGCAATTCGCCATGACCATCGCGATCTCGACGGTGATCTCCGCGATCAACTCGCTGACGCTGTCGCCGGCACTCGCGGCCCTCCTGTTGAAGGGTCACGATCAGCCGAAAGATGCGCTCAGCCGCGGCATGGACAAGATCTTCGGCGGCTTCTTCCGGCGGTTCAACAATGTCTTTCTGAAAGCCTCGGATTCCTATAGCGGCGGCGTCAAGCGGGTGATCTCGCGCAAGGCCGCCGTCATGGGCGTCTATCTGGTCTTGATCGGCGTCACGGCAGTCTTGTTCAAGGTCGTGCCCGGCGGCTTCGTGCCGTTGCAGGACAAGCAATATCTGATCGGTTTTGCCCAGCTTCAGGAAGGCGCCACGCTCGACCGCACCGAAGAGATAATGCGGCAAATGTCGGCAATCGCCATGCAGCAGCCCGGTGTTGAAAGCGCCGTGGCGTTTCCGGGCCTGTCGATCAATGGCTTCACCAACTCGTCGAGCGCCGGCATCGTGTTCTCGACGCTCAAGCCATTTGGCGAGCGCAAGGATCCATCGTTGAGCGCCACCGCTATCGCCGCGGAGTTGAATAAAAAATACACGGTCATTCAAGACGCCTTCGTGGCCATGCTCCCGCCGCCACCGGTCGATGGCCTCGGCACCACTGGCGGTTTCAAGCTGCAGCTCGAAGATCAAGCGGGGCTGGGTTATGAGGCGCTGGACGACGCCAAGAAAGCCTTCCTCGCCAAGGCCGCACAGGCGCCCGAACTCACCGGATTGTTCTCGAGCTACAAGGTGGACGTGCCGCAGCTTTATGCGGACATCGACCGCACCCGCGCGCGCCAGCTCAACGTGCCGATCACCAGCATCTTCGAAACCCTGCAGGTTTACCTCGGCTCGTATTACGTCAACGACTTCAACAAATTCGGCCGCGTTTATTCGGTGCGCGTGCAAGCCGACGGCAAGTTTCGCGCGCGGCCGGAAGATGTCGGCCAGTTGAAGGTGCGTTCGACGACCGGCGATATGATCCCGCTGTCGGTGCTGCTGCGGTTGCAATCCACCGCCGGCCCCGAAAGCGCGATGCGCTACAACGGCTTCCTCGCCGCCGACATCAACGGCGATACCGCGCCGGGCTATTCCACCGGTCAATCGCAAGCAGCGGTCGCGCGCATCGCAAGCGAGACGCTGCCCAAGGGCATCGGCTTTGAGTGGACGGACCTGACCTATCAGGAGATCATCGCGGGTAACACCTCTCTCTACATCTTCCCGATCGTGATGCTGCTGGTGTTCCTGGTGCTCGCTGCGCAATATGAAAGCCTGGTACTGCCCATAGCGATCATCATGATCGTGCCGATGTCGCTGCTGGCCGCGATGTTCGGGGTCTGGATCACGGGCAACGACAACAACATCTTCACCCAGATCGGCCTGTTTGTTCTGGTCGGATTGTCGGCCAAGAACGCGATTCTGATCGTGGAGTTCGCACGCGAACTTGAGTTTGCCGGGCGCACGCCGATCGCGGCGGCAATCGAGGCCAGCCGCTTGCGGCTGCGGCCGATCCTGATGACGTCGATCGCCTTCATCATGGGCGTGGTGCCGCTGGTGACATCGGTCGGCGCCGGTGCGGAGATGCGTCACGCCATGGGCATCGCGGTGTTTTCCGGCATGATCGGCGTTACGGCGTTCGGCATCTTCTTCACGCCGGTGTTCTACGTGCTGCTGCGTGGCCTCACCGGCAACAAGCCGCTGGCCCAGCACGGCGTAAGCTCGATCGAACCCGTCCCCGCTGCACACGCCGCGCCTCATGTGCTGAAGGATGCGGCTGAATAGCCCGCTCACGCGGGCCACGAGATGGCGCACAGCTGCATTGCCCGTGACAGCGATGCGCCCGCGACACGAAGCAATCCGGTCCTTGCCCCTCCAAGCCGGGTTGCTTCGGTCGCAACTTTGCAAAAGAAAATGGCCGGGGATGACCCCGGCCATTTTTTATTCAGATAGCGAAGCTGTCAGCCCAGCGTCTTCGCCAGTGCGCGGAACAACTCAAGCTGATCGGCCTTGAGCGCCCGCGCTTCATCCCGTCCGACGAAGACCTTGAACATCACGCCGCCATCGACGTTGAGGAACGCCGCGAAGGCCGACGACTTGCCCATGAACGGGCGTTCGACGAAGGCGATCCCGCCGCAGCGCTCATGCCGCAGATGACCGTGCATGCCCTTGGGCTTCATGATGTTGTAGTAGCCGCGTCCGATCTCACCGCCGCCGACAGGCTCGGTAACCTCGAAGATGCCGTCCTCGGTGTGGATGATCAGCGTCACCTCGCCCCATGTCGCGATGTCCTGCATCGCAGCCACGAACGCCGAGCCCGGCGCGAAGCTGCGCATCTCCTCCGGCAACGCCTCGATCACGGCGCGCGCCGTGACGTTCTTCTCCCGCGCGACGTCCTCGATGACGCCGCCCGGGTTCTCCGCCATATGCTTCTTGAGATCGGCCAGATCGGTGCTCAACATGGATTGCCCTCTCAAGCCGCGGCGCTGGTCTTGCGCTCGCTCTGGATGATGTCGAAGCCTTCGAACTTCGGATGGCCGAGGTAGAGGCTCGGGCCGGTCTGGTTGTCGGCACGCGCATGCGCCTTGCGGAACTGCTCGGACTTGGTCCACGCCTCGAACGAGGCCTTGTCGGCCCACAACGTGTGCGTCGAATACAGCGTGTGATCTTCGGCTACAGGGCCGCGCAGCAGGTGAAACTCGATAAAGCCTGCCAGCTCGCTGAGATACGACTCGCGCGTCGCCCATACGGTCTCGAACGCCTGTTCGGAGCCGGTCTTCACCTGGAATCGGTTCATTGCAATAAACATTTGGTCTTCTCCTGTTTGTCTTACTGTAAGGCCGAACGGCCGGTTATCAAAGTCTCGAATGGCAGGGCGCGTTTCTGAAAACGCCACATGCCGCGCAGAAAAATTCTGCGCGGCATTGTCCGGTTTGCTTTTCGAAAAGCAGTTATTGAGCGTTCTGCGTTCAGCTTCCTCCAAAGTGATATTTGAGGCCGGCCTTGTAGACGATGCCTGCGCCGGCGCTGGCCCACAGCACGTCGTTCTGTGGCGACGTGAAGTCGGCGGCGCGCGGAATGGCGTAAGGCCGGTAATACTGGTTGAGGAGATTCTCGACCGAGAAGTTCAGAGCGAAGTCCTTTGTCGGTCTCACTTGCAGATACAGGTTGACCAGGTCGTAGGATGTGCCCGGCAGATACGTGACCGGAATATCGGTGTTACTCTTCACCGAGGTCCACATCGCCGACAGGATCACCTGATTGTCCAGGAAGCGCAGGCCCGCCGTCGTCGTCACCTTCTGCGGCTGGATGCTGTAGAGGCCGATATTGGTCTGGGTGTTCTTGCCTTCCTGCAGCGTCAACGACACGCCTACAAAGTAGTCATTCGCGTCGTACATCGTTTCGGCTTCGAAGCCCTGGATCCGGGCATGCGCGATGTTCTGGTACTGAAGATACGTCGTCGGAAACGTGCCAAACGGCGGGAAGGAATTGAACGGAGCTCCGGTGAACTGGACACTGTCGATATAGTCGTCGACATCGTTCCGGAAGACATTCAGCTTGCCGCGGAAGCTGTCGCCGGCTCTGAACAGATCGTTCTTCTTGATGTTGACACCGATTTCCTTGGTCTTGCCGACCTCGGGACGCAGGTTGGGATTCGGCAGGAAGCAGAAGAATCCGCGCGTGCCGTCCGGGCAGATCGAAAAATCACCCTGCCCGGCACCGGTTGCGACGTGAGCGCTGTCCACCAGAGTTTCGGTGATCGAAGGTGCACGATAGCCCTCCGCATAGCTGACATACGGCGTAACGACGCTCGCTGGCAGAAGTCCGATGGTGATCTTCGGCGAGAAGCGGTCGCCACTGGCGGAACCTGCCGACGAACTCAGCTGATAATTGTCATAGCGAATCGCGCTGACCATCTCGAACAGCGAGGTGTAGTTGGTCTTCCACTGAACGAAAGCGCCGGAGACCGTGCGTTCGCCGCCCGGCGTGGTCTTGTTGGAGTTACCGCTCTTATCGAAGGTCGAAACGTCGTCGCGGAAGCTGTCGCCACCGTAAGTGACAGCGTGTCGCCAGTCGCCGGTCTCAAAACGCGATGTATTATGGACATCGAAGCCAAAGGTATCGATCAGATAACCGCGCTGATCGCCAACGCAGCCGGTGATGCTATTGCCAGGCCGCCCGCCGGTGCAATTGCCGGTCGCCCCGGCCGAATTGTGCAAGGTCTTGACCTGCTGGCTGTCGGTCCGGTTCCAGTAGATCTTGGCGTCCCAGTCGAAAATCTGATCGTCGGGCCGCGAGTACTTCCAACCGAGCGTGGTTGTGTAGTTCTTGAGATTGGTCGCGTAGACCGACGTGCCGTTGCCCGCCGATCCGGGCTGCGCGAATGGTTGTCCAATAGGTCGCCGCGGCTGCCCGACGTTATAGATGTCCTCCTGGAAGATACCGCCCAGCTTGATCTCGTGCCCATCCGCGGGACGCACTGTCAGTTTTGCGATACCGCTCGAGAGCCGCTGCGCGGTGTTCTCGACGGTGACACCAAGGCCGTCCTTGTAGTTGTTCTGCGTCGAGTAGGTACCGCCTGCGAACACATCGACGTTCGGATTGACGTGCACGCCGCCGAAGATCGATCCAAGTGCGCGGCCGCTGTTGGTGCCGAACACCGTGTTGGTATCGACGCCCCAGCGCTCGCCCGGACGCACCACGTCCTGAATGTCCTTGGTGCGGAATGAGGCCACGCCGCCGATGGCGCCCGAGCCATAGATATTTGCGGTCGGACCGCGCACGATGTCGATGCCGCCGATCAATTCCGGATTGAGGAAGAACGAGCCATTCGAGTTGTGGCCGGTACGCTGGTAATTCTGCCGTGCACCATCGACCACCACCGCAACGCGGCCGAAATCCTGCAAGCCGCGGATGTTGATCGCTGTCGACGGATCGTCACCACGATCCTGCAACCAGACGCCCGGAACATTGTAGACGAGAGCGCCCACCGTGGAGGCATTGCGCCCCTGGATCTGCTCCAGCGTCACCACGCTGACCGGCGCCAGCGCATCGATCGCGCGCTCCTGGGTCTTCGTCGCGGCAACGGTGATTTCGTCCAGCGATTGGTAGACCGGCTGTCCGATCTGCGCGTTTGCATTCATCGGGTTACGCGGCACAGGCACTTCCGCCATCGGCGCCCCGGCGCGCTTGATCGGCTTCGGCTTGGCGGGTTGAACTGCCTGGCTCGACGTTTCAGCAGATTGCGCATGCACTGGCCCAGCGGCAACCACCGCCCCCAGCGCAACAACAGACACAGATAGTAACAGCGCGCACGCGCGCGCGTTCAGCCCCGACATGACAGCCCCAAATCTTCTTGATGCTTTTGTGATGCGGCTGGCGGGCATCGCCCGAAGGCGGCTGGCTGGCTATCTTGGAATCCGTTGGTCACTGCCAACGTGTTGCCACTTTTCGTAAAATGCCTCGTCGAGGTCAACCAGCGAAGGGGCAATTTAAACCTATTGTAAACTGGAGTGTTGGAATTCGCCCGCCGACAAACTTAAGAACAACCAAGACTTTCCGAAACAGGACTCGCAAAGCGGATGAATGCTGGCTCTCCCCAAGACCCCGACGGCATTTCGGGCAAAGACGCCGACAATCAATCTGGAACGACTCTAATTGAGCGATCGATCCCTTTGACGGATAACCGTATCCAGAGCCGTGACCTGTTCGTGTCCTCCCGCGAGATCATCATCTCCCATGGCGAGGAAACCTATCGCTTGCGGCTGACCTCGCAAAACAAGCTGATCCTGACCAAATGAACTGCACAATGCCTGCACCACGAACGACCGGCGTATTGCTCGGCGTCACGCTCGCCCTCGCCGCTGGCCTTTGCCTGAGCGCTGTCCCGTTCGCGACGGCCCGCGCCGAAAGCATCGTCATCCATGATGCCCGTGGCCGCGATGTGACCATCGGCAACAGATCGCGCATCGTCTCGATCGGCGGCGCGATCACGGAAATTCTGTATGCGCTTGGTCTCCAGGACCGGATCGTCGGCGTCGATGCCACGAGTCTTTACCCACCGAAGGCGCTCGGCGAAAAGCCGAACGTCGGCTACATGCGACAACTGAGCGCGGAGGGCGTGCTCGGTCTCAATCCACAATTGATCCTCGCCATCGAAGGCTCCGGCCCGAAGGAAACGCTGGACGTTCTCGACGCAGCGAAAATTCCATTCGTGTCGTTCCCCGAGACCTACAGCGAGCAAGGCCTGATCGATAAGATCAAGATGGTGGCGCATGCGATGGACGCCGACGCCCGCGGCGCGTGCCTCACCGCGGCGGTCAGCAGTGACCTCACTGAGCTGAAGAAGCTGCGCGACGGCGTCAAGAAGCCCGCGCGTGTGATGTTCGTGATGTCGTTCCTGAACGGCCGTGCGATGGTGGCGGGACACAAGACGGCGGCAAACGAGATCATCAAGCTCGCCGGCGGCGTCAATGCGGTTGACGGATTCGAGGGCTACAAGCCGGTCAACGACGAGGCCATCGTCGCCGCCAAGCCGGATGTCATTCTCACGATGCAGCGCGGCAAGGATTCGCTGGATGCGCAGGCGGTGTTCGCAAATCCGTCATTCGCGCTGACACCGGCTGCAACGAAGAAAGCGTTCGTGGCGATGGACGGACTTTATCTGCTGGGCTTCGGCCCGCGCACCGCCGCCGCAGCCCGCGATCTCGCGTTGTCCCTTTATCCGGACCTCAACGACAAGGCTGCGACATGGAAGCCGGCGACGCTGACCGTCGACTGCCACAAATGACGACGGCTGAAGCCGCGTCCGCGACGCCACGCCCTCTCGCCCAAAGTGTTTCCATGCGGCCTTCGGCCATTCTTGTTTACGCCGTTCTGATCGCGGGGGTCCTTGCGGTCGCGCTGCTGGCAACCACGGTCGGCGCGGCAGGCATTCCGCTGCCCCGCCTTGCCGCTGCGCTGGGATTCAACATCGGCCATGCCGATCCCGCCATGCTCGCGCGCGATGAACTTGTGCTGTGGTCGATCCGGATTCCGCGCATCGCGGTCGCAGGCATGATCGGCGGTCTTCTCGCCCTGTCCGGCGCCATCATGCAGGGCCTGTTCCGCAATCCCCTCGCCGATCCGGCATTGGTCGGCGTGTCGAGCGGCGGCGCATTCGCAGCGGCGTCCGCCATCGTGATCTCCGACAGCGCATGGGGCGCGAGCTTCCGCTTCCTGCAATTCGAACTGCTGCCCGTCGCGGCGTTTGCAGGCTCGCTGATCACCACCACGATCCTCTACAAGATCGCCAGCCGCGAGGGCCGCACCTCCGTCGCGATCTTTCTGCTCGCCGGCCTCGCCATCGCGGCCATCGCCAATGCCGGTATCGGGCTTCTGGTGTTCGTCGCCGATGACCGCCAGTTGCGCGACATCACCTTCTGGCTGCTCGGCTCGCTCAGCGGCGCGACCTGGCCGAAAGCCGGGGTGGTTGCGCCGGTCGCACTGATTGCGCTGCTGGCGATCCCGCTGATCGCACGCGGTCTCGATGTGCTGGTGCTTGGAGAAGCGGAAGCCTTTCACACCGGTGTGGATGTCGAACGGTTGAAGAAACTCTCGATCGTGTTGATTTCCGCGATGACCGGCGTGGCAGTGTCGATCTGCGGCGTGGTCGGCTTCGTCGGCATCGTCGTGCCGCATCTGCTGCGGATGGTGATCGGCCCCGGCCACCGGATGCTGCTGCCCGCCTCGGTCTGCCTCGGCGCCATTCTGCTCATTCTCGCCGACACCATTGCCCGCGTGCTGGCAGCCCCGGCCGAAGTGCCGATCGGAATCCTCACCGCGGTGCTCGGCGCGCCGTTCTTCCTGTTCATCCTGTTGCGACAGCGGGCGTTGATCGGATCATGACCGCCCAGACTCCCGCCATGATCGAAGCCAACGCGATCTGCATGAAAGTGCGGCAGGCGACGCTGCTCGATAATGTCAGCGTGCAACTTCGCGGCGGTGAGACCGTCGCCATCGTCGGGCCGAACGGCGCCGGCAAGTCGACGCTGCTGCGCCTGCTGTCCGGCGATCTTCGCTGCACCGGCGGCGGCGTCCGGCTCAAGGGCCGCGATCTCGCCTCGTATTCCTCACGCGAACTGGCGAACCATCGCGTCATGCTGTCCCAGCATGTCAGCGTCTCCTTCCCCTTCACTGTCGAGGAAATCGTGGCGATGGGCGCGGGCGATCGCCCCCGCACCGTCGCAACCCCTCTGGTCGATGCGGCCATTGCCGAACTTGATCTCGCGCCGTTCCGCCACCGCGAACTGCCGACGCTGTCGGGCGGCGAACAGCAGCGCGCCCACTTCGCCCGGGTTCTTGTGCAGCTCGCTTGCGGCGAAGCGGACCATGGCCCCGGCGTGCTCCTGCTCGACGAGCCGACATCCAGCCTCGACCTGCGCCACCAGATCAATCTCGTTGAAACAGCGAAACAACGGGCGCGCACCGGCACCGCCGTGGTCGCGGTGCTGCACGATCTCAACCTCGCCGTCCGGTTCGCGGATCGCATCATCGTTCTGCGCAAGGGGATGGTCGCTGCTGACGGAAGCCCCGCCGAGACTATCACCAGCGAGATGATCAGGCAGGTCTTCGAGGTCGAGACCAATATCGGCTCCGAGGACGGCCAGCCCTACATTCTGCTCCAGCGCATGCAATAATCCGCGAATGCGGCGGCGCACGCGCTGCCGATTGCGATTTCAGGCCGTTTGCGCTATTTCACGCACCAGAGTTGGTCAGACCTCCTGCATCGCAGCAACCAAGATCCATCTGATGTTAAACATCGGATGATTGTCGCGGTGAATGCCCGCGTGCTAGCTTTGGCAAATGAAGTCGCCCTCCAAACCCCGTCCAAAACCAGTCAGCAAGCTCGTCAAGCCGGGCCGCATTCAGGCCGTGCTGCGCACGCTCGGCAGCGAGATCGCGCAGGATCTGATCCCGGTCGGCGCGACGCTGCCGCCGGAGCACGATCTTGAAAGCCGCTTTGGCGTCGGCCGCGGCGTGGTGCGCGAAGCGATCAAAACGCTCGCCGCCAAGGGGCTCGTCAGCGTGCGGCCTCGCCACGGCACTCATGTGCGGCCGCGCGGCGACTGGAGCCTGCTCGACCGTGACGTCTTGAGCTGGCTGATCAGCAAGGAAGAGCCGAACCGCGATCTGCTGCTTGCGCTTCAGGAAGTCCGCCTGATCATCGAGCCTGCGGCCGCCGCCCTCGCCGCCGAACGTGCGACGGCGAAGGATCGCAAGCGCATCATGACAGCACTCGCCGCGATGGAGGCCTCGCACGACGTGCCGACAGCCATCATCGCCGACAAGGCATTTCACCTCGCCATCATCGACGCCACGCACAATCCGGTGCTGCAAGGTTTCCGCGGCGCAATCGACACCATTCTCAGTGCGGTCTTCATGGTCGCCACCGGCAGTCCGGGCTGGTTTCACGAAAACCTGCCGAATCACGCCATCGCGGCCCGCGCCATCGGCGAGGGCAACGCTGAAAAGGCGCGCGCGGCGATGCAGCAAGTGCTCGGCTACACCCAGTTCAAGCTGTCGAAGAAGAAATACGGGCGAGCGCGAACGTCATCCGGCAAGCAGGCGGTCAACGGCAAGCTCAGGAAGAAGCAGGGTCGCGTGACGTAACAGCCTCGCCATGACAATCGGTTCGCCAAACGAACACGCGATCCGTAACAAATGAATCAATGGAATGTGTCAGTCGTGATTGGCGTTACTGCAAATACCTTGTGCAAATTCTGCAAGACCAGTCCAACCCGTTAGAAGTGCAAGCTTTCGTCGCACGCTCTCAAGAACCGGATCATAGACGCGCGCCAAAAGCCCGCTTAAGCTGCCATCGAACCACTGACATCCGGCAAACGGATGCGGACACAAAGAGCCGGCGCGACCGGACAATTCGGGAGGAACGATATGAAACGCTTCACGCGAACACTTGGGATGTTGACGGCCTGCTCGGCCGCGTTTCTGGCGCCAGCCGGTTCGGCTACGGCACAGGAAGCCTTCAAAGTCGGCATCGTCACCTTCTTGTCGGGTCCGGCAGCTGAAAGCTTCGGCGTTCCCGCTGGTAAGGCTGCGGAATTCGTCATCGGCGAATTGAACAAAGGCGCCGGTCCCGCGCCCTATAATAAAGTCGGCTTCGGCGGCATGAAGATCGAGCCCATCGTTATCGACGAGAACGGCGGCGCGACCAAGCAGGTGCAGGAGCTGCGCAACCTCTATCAGCGCGACAATGTCGATGCCGTCATCGGCTATATCGGGTCTGGCGACTGCCTCGCGGTCGCGCCCATCGCGGAAGAACTGAAAAAGCCGCTGTTCCTGTTCGACTGCGGCACGCCGCGCATCTTCGAGGAAGCCAAATACAACTACGTCTTCCGTACGGCCGCCCACGCCACCCAGGATAACGTCGGGCTCATCCGTTACATGAAGATGAAGAACATCAAGATGGATTCGTTCTCGGCCATCAACCAGGATTATGCCTGGGGCCAGGACAGCCGGGCCGACTTCGTCGCGGCCGCGGGCCAGCTTTATCCCAATGCCAAGCTCGGCGCTGATCTGCTGCCGAAGTTCGGCGCAGGCCAGTACGGTACCGAAGTCTCTGCCTTGGTGTCGGCCGGTTCCGACGTTGTCTATTCGAGCCTCTGGGGCGGCGATTTGCAGGCCTTCGTCCTGCAATCGGTGCCACGCGGCCTCGCGAAGCGCAGCCAGCTTGTGTTCAGCGCCGCTGACCACGTCCTGCCGCCGCTCGGCGACAAGATGCCCGACGGCGTCATCATCGGCGCGCGTGGCTCTTACGGCCTGATGTCGCCGAAGACGCCGCTCAACGAGTGGTTCTTCAACGGCTACGAAAAGGCCCATGGTGCCTATCCGGTGCAGGCCGCCTACCGCGTCACACAGTCCATCCTCGGCGTGAAGAGCGCGGTCGAGAAGGCAATGGCCAAGAACGGCGGCAAGAAGCCGAGCGCCGATGAACTGGTCGCTGCGATGACCGGCTCCGAATGGGAAAGCCCAGGCGGACTGATCCAGATGAAGAACGGCGACGGCCATCAGGCCATCCAGCCGATCTCGTTCAGCCGCACCAAGTACAACGCCGAAAAGAAGCGCGTCGATCTGGTCGACATCGTCAACTTCGAAGCCGAATGCGTCAACCCGCCTCCGGGCGTGAAGGCGATCGACTGGATCAAGGGCGGAATGAAGAACGACAAGTGCAAGTGAGTCTTGCAGACTGACTGACGCTTTGTCTTCTCGTCATACACAACGGTCGTCCCGGCGAAAGCCGGGACCAATACTCCCTGTCATCGAAGTTTTTGCGATGTGCGTGCGACGGACTTTCAATGGATAATCCAGGGGTGATGGATCCCGGCTTTCGCCGGGATGACCCGTGGACAACGCAATGACAACAACCTCATGATCGCTTGCACGGACACATGAACACTTTTCTCACGGTCATCCTCGACGGCCTGATCCAGGCATCGTGGCTCTTCGTCGTGGCGCTGGGGCTAACCCTCGTCTTCGGCGTGCTCAAGATTCTCAATATCGCCCACGGCGGCTTCTACGCGCTGGGCGCCTATCTCGCCGCGACTGCCGTCACCATGGCCACCGCGCATAAGGTTCCTCCGGGTCTTGGCTTTGTCCTGATGCTGGTGTCGGTGGCCCTCATCGCCGCTGCAATCGGCCTGCTGATGGAGCGCGGACTCATCAAGCTGTTCTATGGCCGCGATGAAGTCGTGCTGCTCCTCGTGACCTATGCTGTATTTCTTATCTTCGAAGATGCGACCAAGCTGATCTGGGGCGTCAATCCGATCTATGCCAACCAGCCTTATGAGTTGTTCGGCAATGTTGAGTTCGCCGGATTGTTCTATGTCGGCTACGATCTCGTGCTGATCCCGCTATCGGCCGCCATCGGCCTCTGCGTGTGGTTCGGTCTCAACCGCACCACGACCGGCAAGATCGTCACGGCGGTCATCCACAACGCCGAGATGAGCGCGAGCATGGGCGTGAAGATCAATCGGGTCTACGCGCTGGCCTTTGCCTTTGGCGTCATGCTCGCCGCACTTGCCGGCGGCCTGACCGCGCCGAAGATTTCGGTGCAGCCGGGACTGAGCTCCGAAATCATCATTCTCAGCTTCGCCATTGTCGTGATCGGCGGCCTTGGCAGCGTTGAGGGTGCAGCCGTTGGCGCCATCCTTGTCGGCGTGGCGCGGGCCGCATCGGTTCACCTCCTGCCGCAAGCCGAACTGTTCATGATCTATCTCATTATGGCCGCCGTGCTGATGTTCAGACCCGAGGGCTTGTTCCGCCGTGAAACCGCGAGGCGGATCTGATGAAATACGCTACAAATCCGTTCGTTCTTCTCGGCCTCGTCGTACTCGCTGTGCTGTTCGGCCGCGTCATTCCGGCGTGGACGCTGTCGCTCGCCACCGTCGCCGCATCGAAGGCTCTTGTCGCGCTCGGCATCGTCGTGCTGGCGCGCACCGGCAACGTCTCGTTCGGGCAAGGCCTGTTCTATGCCGGTGGCGGCTATGGCGTTGCTCTCATCGCCCACAGTTGGGGCCTGACGGATGCCGTCGCGCAGGTTCTGATCGGTGCCGTGTTCGGCGGCCTGCTCGGCCTGATCATCGGCCCGCTCATTGCCCGTTACACCGGCATCTTCTTCGGCATGCTGACGCTGGCGCTGTCGATGGTGCTCTACGGCGCACTGGTGAAGACCACCGTGCTCGGCGGCTCGGACGGATTCAATGTCGGCCGCCCCACCCTGTTCGGCGCGGTGTTCAACGATCCGCGCGAGGCCGACTTCATGTTGTACGCGGTGTCCGTCGTCGCCACCGGCCTCGCCGGCATCTTCGCGACGATCCTGTTCCGCTCGCAATTCGGGCTGACAAGCCTCGCAGTGCGTGAAAACAACCTTCGTGTCGAGTATCTCGGCACTTCCGCGAACCGCATCGTCACCATCAACTTCATCATCGCGGCAACATTCGCCGGCGCCAGCGGCGCGCTTGCGCTGATGGCCCAGCGGCACATCGATCCGGAATTCGCTTACTGGACCACATCCGGCGAATTCGTCTTCATCGCGGTGCTCGCGGGCACGCAGAGCGTCGCCGCAGTGTTCATTTCAGCTCTCGTGCTCGAACTGGTGCGCTCGTTCTCCAATCTCTATCTGCCGAATACCTGGCAGCTCGTGCTTGGCTTCTTCCTGTTGGCCGTCATCCTGTTCCTGCCGCGCGGCATCGGATCGCTCTGGAACCGGAAGAAACGCACGACGGAAGCGCCTCCGGAACCGGCGTCCGCCGGGAAAGGAGCGGCATCATGAAGCCCGTCCTTTCCGTCCGCGGACTGCAGAAGCGTTTCGGTGCGGTGGTTGCCGCCGACAACATCAGCATCGATATTCCGCCGGGCCAGAAACTCTGCCTGATCGGCGCGAACGGCGCGGGCAAGACCACCTTCGTGAACATGGTGACGGGCTACATGAAGCCCGATAGCGGCGCGATCGAGCTTGATGGCTCGCCAATCGGACGACGCTCCCCGCGCGATGTCGCCAAGCTGGGGATCTCACGCTCGTTCCAGATTCCGCAGCTCTTCATCGAACTCACCGCGGCGGAAAATCTCACCGTTGCCGTATCAAGCGCGGAAGGCGGAAAGCTCTCGGTGACCGCCCCTGCGGACAGCGGCGACCGCCACGACAAGGCCGTCGCATTGCTCGACCGTTTCGGCCTGGCCGGTCACGCCGACCGTCCGGTGGCCGAACTGGCCGGCGGCGTCCGCAAGCTGGTCGATATCGCCATGGCGCTGGCGCGGCGTCCGAAACTGCTGCTGCTCGATGAGCCAACCTCCGGCGTCTCGGCGGAGGAGAAGTTCGCAACGATGGACCGCGTCATTCACGCCGTCTCGGAAGAAGCCGCCACCATCGTCTTCGTCGAGCACGACATGGATATCGTCAGCAAGTATGCCGACCGCGTGGTCGCCTTCTACAACGGCCGCATTCTGGCCGACGGCGAACCCTCAACCGTGCTGAAAGACAACGAAGTGCGCCGCTATGTGACAGGAGGCGCACGATGACCGCCGCCCGCCCGCTGCTCGATATCGACAATCTCGCGGTCGAAATCCAGTCGATGCCCGCACTGCGCGGCTTCACCATGCACCTCTCTGAGGGCGCCATGGTCAGTCTCGTCGGGCGCAACGGCGCCGGCAAAACCACACTGATGCGCTCGATCATGGGGCATCTCGCACCGAAGCACGGGACAATCCGTTTTGGTGGCGCGGATCTGGCCGCCCTGCCGCGTCATGCCCGCGCCGGTCTCGGCATCGGCTACATGCCGGAAGATCGCGGACTGGTGCCACAACTGACGGTAGAAGAAAACATCCTGCTGCCGCTGTGGGTCGCGAAGGATGTAGATCGCAAGGCACGGCTGGACTTCGTCTACGAGGTGATCGGCGAATTGACCACCATGCGCGACCGCAAGGCGCTGCTGCTCTCCGGCGGACAACAGAAGCTCGTTGCGCTCGGCCGCGCGCTCGGCATCGGAACAAAATGCCTGCTGCTCGATGAGCCATTCGAGGGGATCGCACCTGCCCTGTCCGAACGCATCTCCGATGTTCTTGCCTCGCTCAAGGGCAAAGGTTTAACAGTATTGATGTCTCAATCCGATTTGAATCATTCGCATACTTTGTTCGATGCTGAATTCGTGATCGAGCGCGGAGCCAACTTTACGGCCTGACATTGCAGGTCAGGACAGGACACGACGATGGACTGGTCGCAATATCCGATTCCAGCGATGCGGCTGGAAACCCGTTTCGGCGATCGCGTCGTCCCAGCCTTCGAGAACCGGCCGGCGAATATCTGGGCGATGGTCGCCGATGCAGCGGCACGACGTCCCGACGGCGAAGCCCTGATCTGCGGCGTTGAGCGGATGACCTGGCGCGAGGTCGCGCAGAAATCCATGCAGATCGCGGCGGGCTTCAAGGAGATCGGGCTGAAGCCCGGCGACCGTATCGCCCTGCTGCTCGGCAACCGGAACGAATTCGTGCTGGCGCTGTATGGCGCCGCCCATCTCGGCCTCGTGAGCGTGATGCTGAGCACGCGCCAGCAAAAGCCCGAGATCGCCTACGTTCTGACCGACTGCGGCGCGAAGCTTCTCATTTATGAAGACGCCATGGCAGACCGCCTGCCCGACCAACTCGAACTTCCAGAGTTGCTTCACCGCGTGTCGATCAGCCCCACCGAGGGCGCACTGGCGTTTCAGGATCTTGTCGCAACCGATGCCTCGCAGTCGCCCGCGGCGGTGGACGAGCAGGATACCGCGATGATCCTGTACACGTCGGGGACGACGGGAAGGCCCAAAGGCGCGATGCTGGCGCATTGCAATCTGGTCCATTCGGCGATGGTGTATGAAGCCTGCCTCGAACTGACCCATAAGGATCGCTCGATCGCCGCCGTTCCGCTCGCGCATGTCACCGGTATCGCCGCCAACATCATGCCGATGGCGCGTTGCGCCGGCGCACTCATCATTGTCCCGGACTTCAAGGCTGCGGAGTACCTGAAGATCGCTTCGCGCGAACGCGCCACACAGACGGTGATGGTGCCGGCGATGTACAATTTGTGCCTGCTTCAGGCCGATTTCGACTCTTACGATCTCTCGGCCTGGCGAGTCGGCGGCTATGGCGGCGCGCCGATGCCGGTCGCCACCATCGAAAAGCTCGCGGTGAAACTTCCCGGGCTGAAGCTGGTCAATGCCTACGGATCGACCGAAACATCGTCGCCCTCGACGATCATGCCGCCGGAATTCACCGCCAGCCACGGCGACAGCGTTGGCCTGCCTTGTCCCGGTGCACATATCATGGTGATGAGCGCCGACGGACGCGAACTGCCGCGCGGCGGGGTCGGCGAACTCTGGATCCACGGCGGATCGGTCATCAAGGGCTACTGGAACAATCCGCGCGCGACGGCGGAGAGCTTCACCGCCGGTTACTGGCATTCCGGCGACCTCGGCTCGATCGACGAGCAAAACTTCGTGCGCGTGTTCGACCGGCAGAAGGACATGATCAACCGGGGCGGTCTCAAGATCTATTCGGCAGAGGTCGAGTCGGTGCTGGCCGGTCATCCCGCGGTGATCGAAAGCGCCATCGTCGCGCGTCCCTGCCCGGTGCTGGGCGAGCGCGTTCATGCCGTGGTGGTGGTCCGCTCGGAGATCGATTCGCCGACGCTGCGCTCATGGTGCGCCGAGCGCATGTCGGACTACAAAGTCCCCGAGACCATCTCCATCAGCACCGAACCGCTGCCGCGCAATGCCAACGGCAAGGTCATGAAGAAGAGCCTGCGCGACAGCCTGACGAGCTAAGCACCTCAGCGGGCCGCAAGACGCTGACCGCGCTCAGCGCTCGGCGAACGCCTTCTCGACGACGAAATCCGCCGGCTCGCCGTGGTTGCCTTCAACGAAGCCGCGATCCTCGAGCAACTTCTTGGTGTCCAGCAACAACGCGGGGCTGCCGCACATCATGACGCGATCCTTCGCCGAATCGAGCTGCGGCAGGGAGATGTCATCGAACAGCTTGCCCGACGTGATCAGGTCGGTGATGCGGCCGCGATTGCGGAACGGGTCGCGCGTCACGGTCGGATAATAGATGAGCTGCGCGCGCACCATGTCGCCGATCATCTCGTCCTGCGGCAGCTTCTCGGTGATCAGCTCACCGTAGGCCAACTCCCTGACGTGGCGGCAACCGTGCAGCAGCACGACCTTCTCGAAACGCTCATAGGTCTCGGGATCCTTGATGACGCTCAGGAACGGCGCGAGGCCGGTGCCGGTGCCGATCAGATAGAGATTGCGGCCGTCGGTCAGGTTGTCGATCACCAGCGTGCCGGTCGCCTTGCGGCTGACAATAATCTCGTCACCTTCCTTGAGATGCTGGAGGCGCGAGGTCAGCGGGCCGTCGGCGACCTTGATCGAGAAGAATTCGAGGTTCTCTTCATAGTTCGCGCTCGCGACGCTGTAGGCGCGCAGCAGCGGCTTCTCGCCGACCTTCAGGCCGATCATGGTGAACTCGCCATTGCGAAACCGGAATGAGGAATCGCGCGTGGTCGTGAAGCTGAAAAGGTTGTCGGTCCAGTGATGGACGCTCAGCACCGTTTCCTGATTGAAGTTGCTCATAACCGGACCCATGCTCTTGCAATCGGTGAGCGCACAATCGCCGGACTTGCGGGCGGTCACGCCTCACGCAGAACTTCTCGCCAATGAATTTGCTGGGTGGCCTGCATCGCAGGCGAAGACGGCGGCAGCATTCACGACGGGGGTGAAATAGCCGAATTTCCGTTTTCGGTCAATTACATACCGCGCCTGCGTCATGCCCCAATGGCAGACCCGCGTTGCATTCTAAGATCATGTTCCACAGGAGAAATTTCCTCCCGCGCAGAGCCTGCCGGGAGGAAATTTACACTCAATCTAAATGCCCGGATAACCACGGCCGGGCGAGCGCGCGGCCGTGGAAGCCGGCCTTACTTCTTCACCATCGGGCAATTGCCCTCAGCTATCGGCCGGAACGCGTCCTTCGCCGGAATCGTCTCCACCAGCTTGTAGAAGTCCCAGGGTGCCTTGGACTCGGCCGGAGTCTTCACCTGGAACAGATACATGTTGTGGATGTGACGGCCGTCCTCGCGGATCGTGCCTTCGCCGAACAGCGGGTCCTTCGACGGCATCTCCTTCATCTTGGCAACGACCTTTTGCCCATCCGTCGTGTTCGCAGCGGCAGCCGCGCGCAGATAGTGCAGCGTGCCGGCGTAGACGCCGGCCTGAATTGCCGTCGGCCGCTTGCCGCCACCCACTGCTGCGGTAAAACGATCGGCGAACTTGCGCGTGCCTTCGTTGGTGTCCCAATAGAAACCTTCGGTCAGATAAAGACCCTTCGCGCCTTGAAGACCGATGGCATTGACGTCCGTCACCTGCATGAGAAGCGCCGCGAGTTCCTGACCGCCGGCCTGAATGCCGAATTCTGTCGCCTGCTTCACGGAATTGACGGTGTCGTTCACAGCATTGGCGAGCGCAACGATCTTGGCCTTGCTGGCCTGCGCCTGGAGCAGGAATGACGAGAAGTCCGACGCGCCGGGCGGATGCCGCACGCCGCCGAGGATCTTGCCGTTCTGCTCCTTCACAACATCGGACGCATCCTTTTCGAGCGAATGGCCGAAGGCGTAATCCGCCGTGACGAAGAACCACGTATCCTTTTTCGCCTTCAGCAAAGCCAGCGCGGTGCCGTGCGCCAGCGCCCAGGTGTCGTAGGTCCAGTGCACGGTGTTCGGGGAACACTTCTCGCCGGTCAGCAATGACGAACCGGGTCCCGATGCAATGAACGCGGTTTTCGAACCGCGCGTGGCTTCCTGCACCGCCAGCGCCACCGATGAGAACGGCACGTCGAGAATGGCGTCGATCTTGTCGATGTCCATCCAGCGCCGCGCCAGCGCGCCGCCGATGTCTGCCTTGTTCTGGTGATCCGCCTGAACCAGTTCAACCTTGATATCCGGCTTCTCGGCCTTGAAATCCTCAATCGCGAGGCGCGCGGCGGCGACCGAACCCGCGCCTGTGGAATCCGTCGCGATACCCGTGAGATCGGTCAACACGCCAAGCTTGATGGTGTTGTTGGCAATCTGCGCGCTTGCCGGACTCATAAGCGCCAGCAGCATTGCTGCGCCCGTCAGAAAAGCCGATTTTGATTTAAGCATTTTTGTTCTCCCGGTTGAATTTCTTATGTTGGTTGTCCGGTCTCGCCGGAATGTCTTAGCGTCGAATGGTTTCCAAAACCTCCTGCGCGACGTCGATACGCACAGTCGCGCGTTCGACCAGTACCTTGGCCACGGCCTCGACTTCATCGCCGACAGCGCCGGCCATGATCGCGATGTTCTGCGCGTGAAGCGCCATGTGACCGGACTGGATGCCCACCGTGGCGAGCGCCTTCAGTGCCGAGAAATTCTGCGCGAGTCCCACCGCCGCGATGATGCGCGCCAGCCGTTCCGCCGTGGCGACGCCGAGAATCTTCAGGCACGCCTGCGCGGTCGGATGAATCTTGGTCGCGCCGCCGATCAGGCCGACCGCCAGCGGCAATTCGATGGAGCCAGAGAGATCGCCATCCTTGTTGACCTCGTAGCGCGTCAGGCTGGTGTAGCGTCCGCCGCGCGCCGCATAGGCATGCGCGCCCGCTTCCACCGCACGGGTGTCGTTGCCCGTCGCGAGGATGACCGCGCTGATCCCGTTCATGATGCCTTTGTTGTGCGTGGCCGCGCGATACGGATCGGCTTCGGCGAACTGATACGCGCTGATGATGCCATCACGGACGCTTTCACCGCCGATGTCGGCGAGCTTCCACACCGCGTGCGCACGCGCGAGCCTCCGGTCCGCCAGATTGGATAGGATGCGCAGGAAGACACGCCCACCGCTCCATGTCGCGATATGCGGCGCGATTTTCTCCGCCATCGTGTTGACGGCATTGGCGCCCATCGCATCGCGCGTATCGACGATCAGATGCGTGATGACCATGGGACCGCCGAGCGTATCGAGAATCCGCACCTCGACATCCCGGAAGCCGCCGCCGAGCTTCACCAGCAGCGGATCGCAGGCGTCGCAAATCGCCTTGATCTCATCGCGCTTCTCCAGAAGCCGGAGCCGCGCGGCATACGGATCGGACACATCGACGGCCTGCACCTGCGCGATCATCAGCGTGCCGGACACCGAGGTCGTAAAGCCCGCGTCATAGGTCTGGCGCGCGGCGTTGCAGACCGCGGCGACGACAGAGGATTCCTCGGTCGCCATCGGAATCAGGACGTCCTCGCCATCGACCTTGACGTTGGTCGCGATGCCGATCGGCACATTCATCGTGGCGACGACGTTTTCGATCATCTTGTCCGCAAGCTGCGGCGACAGATTGCCCATGTCGGCAAGGTGAGCTGTGGTCGCGGGATCGAGGCCCGCGAACGAAGCCACCAGATCGAGCCGCTCCTGCGGCGACTTGCGGTGAAATCCGGCGATCCGCGAACTGCGGTTCGCGCCATGCTTGACGACAGTCATTGATTCAGCGTCTCCCAGACCGAAGTCCTCTTGAGGGGATTCTCGGTCGTGGAAACTGTATGGTGACGGGGGTACGCCACAAGGAACACTTTGCACAATTTGAGGAAGGTCCGTACCATTCGCAACATGGGTACAGTTCATCATATCGGCCGCGGGGCCACGCGATCGCGCGTTGAAACCATCGTCGATACGATCGTTGCGCGGATCGAGCGCGGCGCGATCCGGCCCGGCGAACGCCTGCCGTCGATCCGCGGCGCGTCGGAACAGTTCGGCGCATCAAAGAATACCATCGTCGATGCCTATGACCGGCTGGTCGCGTCGGGACAGATCGAGAGCAAACCCGGCTCCGGCTTTTATGTCTCGATGCACCGCCCCAAGCGCGCGGAGACGATCGAACCCGCCAAGATCGAGGCCGTCGATAGCGTCTGGCTGCTGCGCGAGCAACTCGAGAAGCGTTACGAGGTTCGTGTCGGCGACGGACGGCCGCCGGCGGCGTGGATGGAGGGCTCGGAGGTCGGACCTTACCTGCGGCCGGTCAACCGGCCGGGGCAGCGCAATCTGCCCGAGAGCTACGGCAGCCCCTACGGCTTGCTGCCGCTGCGCCAGCGCATCGCGGGTCTTCTGGCCGAACGATCCATCGGTGCGGAGCCGACGCAGGTTCTGTTGACTCAAGGCGCGAACGACGCCCTCGACATGATCGTGCGCCAGTATGTCGAGCCGGGCGACCCCGTTCTGGTGGACAGCCCCGGTTATTATCCGCTGTTCGGCAAGCTGCGGCTGGCCAAGGCGCGGCTGATCGGCGTGCGGCGAACCGCCGACGGGCCGGACCCGGACGATCTCGCCGCCAAGGCGGCCAGCTCCGGCGCGCGGATGTTCTTCACGCAATCGCTGGCGCACAATCCGACCGGCTGCTCGATCACGCTTCCGGTCGCCTACCGGCTGCTGCGCACCGCAACCGAGCACAATTTACGCATTGTCGATTCGGATCCGTTCGCCGACGTGCTGCCGAATACGTCACCCCGCCTCGCCGCGCTCGATCAGCTCGACCGCGTGATCTATGTCGGCACCTTCGCCAAGACCCTTTCCGCCAGTCTGAGGTCGGGATACATCGCGGCCAATGCCGACACCGTCGCGCGGCTGGCCGACCTCAAGATGATCACGCGCGCCAACAGCTCAGGCTATATCGAGCAGATCATCTACGACCTGATTACCAGCGGGCGCTATCGCGGCCATCTCAAGCGGCTGACCGGCCGCATCGAAGCCGCAACCCGCCAGGCCAACGACACATTGTCACGCCTCGGCCTCCCGGTGTTCGGCCAGCCGCGCGGCGGATTTTACATGTGGTGCGAACTGCCCGGACATATCGACGACACGCAGCTCTCGCGCATCGCCGCCGAGCGCAGCATCCTGCTCGCGCCGGGTTCGGCGTTCAATCCGGACGCGATGCCTGCTCGCCCCGCGATGCGCGTCAATATCGCGCATGTCGGCGATCCGCGGTTCGCAAGCTTCATGGCCGAACATCAAACGCCATAGATCATGTGATAGGCGCGCGGCATACGCACAGCGTCAGCGCCAAAGACGCTTCCATTTTTTGGGCATCGCAACATTAACACGCGGCAATTTTGTTCCGGCCCGCTCGAATTCCGTTTCAAACAACCGCTCACTGCAATCATCCGATCTTTGCTTGACTTGAACTTCTCCGGCCAGCAGTCTGTCGGCTCAAATAAAAAGCACCGAACACGAATTCGGATGCATCAGGGAGAAACGTCATGAAGTCATTTCTCAGCCTTCTCGCAACAGCGAGCATCGTCAGCGCCGGCGCCCTTCTCGGCCCCGTTCCAGCTTCCGCCCAGCAACCTATCAAGATCGGCGTTCCAACCTCGGTCCAGCTTCAGGTCGGACGCGACACGCAGAACGCCATAAAAATGGCAATCGAAGACATCAACAGCAAAGGCGGCCTCGTCGGCCGCAAACTTGAAATGGTTGTCGCGGATGAAACCGAGAACCCCGAACAAGGCATCGCGGCGATCAAGAAGCTCACAGCCGACGACAAGGTCGATGTGCTGATCGGCGGTTACACCAGCGGCGTGACGCTGGCTCAGTTGCCTCACATTTCCAATGCGAAGACGATCTACCTCGGAGTCGGCGCGGCGTCGCCCGCGATCACCGCGAAGGTGAAGGCCGACTACGAGAACTACAAGTACATCTTCCGGGTTTCCCCGATCCATGCCGGCCATCAGGCCCGCGCGCTGGTTGACTTCATCAGCGGCAAGCTCAAGGGCGAGATGGGATTGAAGAAGATCGCTATCGTCGGCGAGAATGCGAAGTGGGTGCAGGATCTGGTGCCGATCCTGAAGAAGGGCGCCATCGACGGCGGCACGGAAGTGCCGATGTCCGAATTCTTCGACACATCGACGTCGGACTTCTCGCCATTGTTCGCCAAGGTCAAGGCCAGCGGCGCGCAGTATCTGATCGTCATCCTGTCGCATGCGTCATCGGACATTTTCGTCAAGCAGTGGCATGACGCGCAGGTGCCGATTCCGATCGGCGGCATCGACGTCTAGAGCCAGGACGCGGACTTCTTTACCCGCGTGAGCGGCAAGGCGCTGTCCGAGACTGTTGGCCTGTTCGCGACCCGCGCCGCGCTGACGCCGAAGACGATCCCGTTCTGGGATGAATTCGTGAAGCGCTATGGCACCGCACCTGTCTACACCGGCGTCGGCGCCTACGATGCAATATACGTCTACGCAGAAGCCGTGAAGCGCGCCAACTCGGTCGAACCGAACGCGGTGATCAAGGAACTCGAGAAGACGGACTATGTCGGCATCGCCGGCAAGATCGTGTTCGACGAAGTCCACGATGTGAAGACCGGACCCGGCCTGCAGAACCTGCTGTTCGCGCAATGGCAGAAGGACGGCGCGCGCGTCGTCGTGTGGCCGAAGGCTTCGGAAACCGGAAAGATGATCCCACCGCCCTGGATGAACTGAACAGATTCACGTCGTGAGAACGGCGGCCGGTCACAACCGGCCGCCGATCCCGAAGGCTCGCCTTCCCCTTACGCCCGTGATCCGGTTCTGACATTCATATCCTCAGCAGCAGGCGGTTATGCTCGAAATCCTGATTTACGGCGCTGTTTCCAGCGCGATCTACGCGATGCTCGCGGTGGGCTTCACGCTCATCTTCGGCGTCGCCCGCATCCTTAATCTCGCCCACGGCGCGTTCTATGCGCTCGGGGCTTACGCAGCTTACGTCTTCACCTCCCTGCTGAATGTGCCGCTGCTCCTCGCAGCACCACTGGCCGTTCTTCTGGTCGCAGGATTTGGCGTGTTGATGGAACGGTTTCTGGTCCGGCCGTTGCGGGCGTCGCAACTCGCTGTGCTGATGATCACGCTGGCCGTATCACTGGCCGTCGAACAGGCGCTGTTCATCACCTTCGGCTCCGAATATCGCAACGTGCCTTCCTTCGTCGCCGACAAGGTCTCCATCGGCGGTGTCGATATCGGCGGGCAGAGATTGCTCGCCCTCGTTGCGGGCATTCTGGTTCTGCTGATCCTGTGGCTCTTTATTCAACGCACGCGCCTCGGCGCGGCCATTCTCGCGGTGTCGCAGGACCCCGAAGCCGCGCAGTACATGGGCATCCCCACCAACCGCATTTTCTCCATCGTCATGGCGATCTCGGCGGGCACCGCGGCGCTCGCCGGCGTGCTGGTGTCGCCGTTTCTCACCGTGCAGCCGACCATGGGCCTGCTGCCGATGGTGAAGGCCTTCGCCATCGTCATCGTCGGCGGGCTTGGATCGATCCCCGGCAGTATCATCGCCTCGCTGATCCTCGGCTATTCCGAGACCATCGTGGCCTATCTGGTCTCGACATCGTGGACTGAACTCGTGTCCCTCGTCGCGGTCGTCATCACCCTCATGATCAGACCGTCCGGGATTCTCGGGCGGCGGGCGGCGTTCTGACATGCGGCAGATTTCATTGATCGATGTCGCTGGCGGTATCGCTGTGGTGGCCGTACTCGCACTTGCCCCCGTGTTCGTGTCCAGCAACTACCTCACCGGCGTGCTGACCGTCTGCGTGATCTACGGCATCTGGGCCTCGAGCTGGGACTTCATGTCGGGCCTGACCGGCCGCGAGAATTTCGGCCACTCGCTGTTCATCGGCGCGGGCGCCTACACTTCCGGTTTCATGGCGACGATCTGGTTCACCAATCCATGGTACAGCCTGCCGGCGGCAGTCGTCATCGCGGTCATCTTCAGCCTGATCGTCGGCTTCCCGACATTGCGCCTGCGCGGTCCCTACTTCGCACTGGCCATGCTGTCGGCCTCCGCAATCCTGCAACGCCTCTGCCTGATCTTCTGGGAATACACCGGCGGCGAGGAAGGTCTCTACGGCCTCGAACCGCTGATCCGCAATCCCCTGCATTACTACTGGTTTGTGCTGGCGATTCTTGTCGTCACCGTGATCGTGCTGGTGCTTCTGGCGCAATCGCACTGGGGCCTGCTGCTGCGTGCCATCCGCGGCGACGAGGCGACCTGTCAGGCCGCCGGCATCAACGTGACGTTCTACAAGATCGCATCGCTGGCGATCAGCGCGGCCTTCGCCGGGCTCGGTGGGGCGCTCTATGCGCACTACCAGCTTCAGGTCAGTCCGCCGCTGTTCTCCGTCGTGGTGTCGATCACCATCATCATCATGGTCTATGTCGGCGGCATTGGTTCGATTTACGGTGCTGCGATCGCCGCGATCCTGCTCACGCTGCTCACCGAAATGCTGCGCGGCTTCGGCGAATACCGGCTCTGGATCTACACCCTCACCCTGATGCTGATCCTGTTCTTCCTGCCGAACGGCCTTATCGCGCCGCTCTGGCGCAGAATGACGGAGCGCTTCCGATGACCGCGCTTCTCGAAGTCAACGACGTCACCAAGCGTTTCGGCGGCCTCACGGCCGTAAAGAACGCGACCTTCAAACTGGAAAAAGGCGAGTTCACCGGAATTCTCGGGCCGAACGGCGCGGGCAAGACAACGCTGTTCAATCTGCTCACCGGCTTCATGTCGCCGACATCCGGCTCCATCAAGTTCAACGGCGAAGCGTTGCAGGGTCTCGCGCCCTACAAGATCGTCAATCGCGGCATGGCGCGTACCTTCCAGCTGACACGGCCGTTCGTCGGCATGAACCTGCTCGAGAACGTGCTCGTCGCCTGCATGTCGCCACGCGCCCATGTCGACAAGGACAAGGAAGAACGCGCGCGCCACCTGCTCGAACAGGTGGGCCTCGGCGGACGCGGGCTGGAGCCAGTCGAAACGTTGCCTTACGGCGACCTGCGACGGCTCGAAATCGCACGCGCGCTGGCCACCCGGCCCGATCTCTTGTTGCTCGATGAACCCTTCGCCGGATTGGGCAGCAGCGAGATCGAACCGCTTGCGCAACTGATCAAACGCCTGCATCGCGAGGAAAACCTGACCATCCTTCTGATCGAACACAAGCTGCGCGAGTTCATGGCGCTGGTCTCCCGGGTGATCGTGATGAATTTCGGCGAGATCATCGCGGTCGGTCCGCCCGACGAGATCGTCAAGAACCCGAAGGTGATCGAAGCCTATATTGGAAAGACGGAGGACGCTCATGCCTCTGCTTGAAGTCTCCGATCTGCGCGTCAGCTACGGCAAGGCGCTCGCCATCGAATCCGTTTCGATCAAGGTCGACAAGGGCGAACTGATCGGCGTGCTCGGCCCCAACGGCGCGGGCAAGACCACGCTGCTGAAAGCGATTTCGCGCTCCATCCCCTCGCAGGGCACGCTGATGTTCAAGGGCCAGTCGCTCGACGGCGTCGCACCCTACGACGTGGTGGCGCGCGGCATCTGCCATTGTCCCGAGGGCCGCAAGCTGTTCTCGGAACTGTCCGTGCTGAAGAACCTCCAGCTCGGCGCGTACCTGCGCAAGAACAACGCCGAGATCAACGCCGATCTCGAACGGGTGTTCACGCTGTTTCCGGTGCTGCGCGAGCGGCAATGGCAGCAATCGAGCACGCTCTCCGGCGGCGAACAGCAGATGGTGGCGATCGGCCGCGCGCTGATGGGGCGACCGGAATTGCTGCTGCTCGACGAGCCGTCGGTCGGCATCGCGCCGCGGCTGAAGGGTTTGATCTTCGACGCGATCCAGCAGATCCGGAAGGACGGCACCGCCATCCTGATCGTCGAACAGGACGCGACCTCGACCCTGCGGATCACAGACCGCGTCTATGTGCTCGAACATGGCCGCACCATTCGCGAGGGTACGGCGAAAGACCTCGCGGGCGACGAGTACATCCGGCAGGTGTATCTGGGGGTGTGAAGGCCAGCGCCAACCCCCACGCCTCGAATTCGAGCCGTCATGGCCGGGCTTGTCCCGGCCATCCACGTCTGTTTTCTTCGCCGCCTTTCAAGACGTGGATGCCCGGCACAAGGCCGGGCATGACGACGTCGTGAATACCGGTAAAGCGCAGCGTTACTTCTTCTCCAGCGCGCCTTCGGCCTTCAGCACTTCGTGCGCGGCCTTGAAGGCCTCGAGACCTGCGGGAATGCCGCTGTACACGGTAGCGTGCAGCAGAACTTCCTTGATCTCCTCGACGGTCACACCATTGGTCAGCGCACCTTTGACATGGAGCTTGATCTCATTGGGCGCTTTCAGCGCTGTCAGCATCGCGAGGTTGAGCATGCTGCGGGTCTTGCGGTCCAGCCCCGGCCGCGTCCAGGCATAGCCCCAGCACCACTCGGTGGTGATGTTCTGGAACGCCATCATGAAATCGTCGGCCTTGGCGATGCTGCCATCGACGTAGTCCTTGCCCAGAACGTCACGCCGGACGGCCAGACCCTTTTTGAATTGTTCGCTTTCACCGCTCATGACGCTCTCCAGAACTTCGATTGATGATGGATAACTTCAACAGCCTTAACTGCTGCCGGCTGATCCGACAATCGCCGGTTCCGCTTTGGGGCCATGCTGCATCGGGCGGCGCATTTCAGTTCGCCTTCGCTCCCGATGCCTGAATAACCGGCGACCATTTCGCGACTTCAGCCTTGAGGTGGGCGGAGAGCGCCTGCGGGGTCGCCTGCTCCGGCTTCACCGGCTCGATACCGAGCGCCGCCAAGCGCTCAATGACTTTCGGATCTTTCAGTGCGGCCTGCAAAGCATCGCTCAGCTTCTTCTGGACATCAGCCGGCAATCCCTTGGGCGCCCACATTGCGTGCCATGCGGCGACCTCGAAGCCCTTGAGGCCTACTTCGTCGAGGGTCGGCAGGTCCGGCAGAATCTTCAGCCGCTCTTTGGTTGTCGCGGCGTACCCCTTGATCTTGGCGTCCTTGATTTGCGCGGTGGTGGTCGTGGTCTGGTCGCACATCATGTCGAACTGGCCGCCGAGCAGATCCGACATCGCCGGCCCGGTTCCGCGATAGGACAAGGCGGTCATCTGGGTGTTGATCGCACTCATGAACATGATCGCGCACAGGTGCGATGCAGAGCCGATGCCCGCATGGGCATAGGTCACGGCGGTTTTCTTCTGCTTGACCCAGTCGATCAAGTCCTTGGCCGTCTTCGGCTCCAGACCCGCCTTGCCAACGATCGTCATCGGCACATCCGCGATGCGGCCGATGGAATCGAAGTCGTCGATCACGTTGTAGCGGAGGTTGTCGTAGAGCGACGGCGCTGTCGCCTGCGCGATATGCCAGACCGTGACCATGTATCCATCGGGGGGAGATTTCACGACGCGGGTCATTCCGATGGTGCCGCCCGCACCGCCGACATTTTCAACAACGATCTGCTGACCCAGCGTTCGACCCATTGATTCCGCGATCAGGCGGGAGACAGCGTCCGTCGGCCCTCCCGCCGCAGCCGGAACGATCAAGGTGATCGGACGCGAGGGAAAGCCTTGAGCTGCGGCCGATCCAATTCCCGAAATCGACAGCATCGCAATCGCGCCTGCAAATCCTGCGAAAACTTTTCGCATCGTGTCCTCCCTGTGTTTTTGTTTCCTCGCGTTATTTTTCTTCTTCGTTTTTGTTGCTTCGCCCAGGCCCGGTTCTAGTCGTCCTGATTGTCTCCGGCCAATGCGTCGCATACGGCCTTGGTGACATCGGCAGTTCTTGCTTTTCCACCCAGGTCCGGCGTGTGCAGTGACTTGTCGGCTGTTACCTTCTCGATGGCCCGCATCAGGCGCGCCGCCGCGGATGGCTCGCCGAGATGCTCCAGCATCATGACGCTGGACCAGAACGTCCCAATTGGATTGGCGATGCCCTTGCCGGTGATATCGAAGGCCGACCCGTGGATCGGCTCGAACATTGATGGAAACTGGCGTTCGGGATTGAGATTGGCGGTGGGCGCGATGCCAAGCGACCCGGCCAACGCTGCCGCCAGATCCGATAGAATATCGGCGTGCAGATTGGTCGCGACGATGGTGTCAAGGGTTTCGGGCTTGAGCGTCATTCGCATGGTCATGGCATCGACCAGCATCTTGTCCCACGTGACGTCGGGAAATTCGCGGGCAACTTCAGCTGCGATTTCGTCCCACATCACCATCGCGTGGCGCTGGGCGTTCGACTTCGTCACCACGGTCAGGAACTTGCGCGGCCGCGAGCGGGCCAGTGCGAATGCAAAGCGCATGATGCGAGCGACGCCCGCGCGCGTGAACATGGACACATCGGTGGCGACTTCCTCGGGCAAGCCGCGATGCACGCGCCCGCCGACGCCAGCGTACTCGCCCTCGGAATTCTCGCGCACGATCACCCAGTCGAGTTCCGGGCCCGAGACGTTGCGCAACGGGCTGACGATTCCCGGCAGGATGCGCGTCGGGCGGACGTTGGCGTACTGATCGAACGGCTGGCAGATCGCAAGCCGCAGGCCCCACAACGTGACGTGATCGGGCACGTCGGGTGCGCCTGCGGAGCCGAACAGGATCGCGTCGTGGGTCTTGATCAGGTCGCGTCCGTTATCCGGCATGAATGCGCCGGTCTTCTTGTAGCGCTCCGATCCCCAGTCGAAATGATCGAACGCGAACGTGAAACCGCCATCACGCTTCGCGCACGCCGTGAGCGCTTCCACACCCGCGGAAATGACTTCGGAGCCGATACCGTCTCCGGGAATGGCTGCAATCCGATAGGTTTTCACGTTGAACCGCTCGTTTGGTTGAACTGTCAGACGCGGACCACCGTGGCTGAATGGACCGGCAAGCCCCGGCCTTCTGTCATCGGCAGCACGCTAAGGATACAATCTTCCATGGAAGATGGTATGGATGTCAAGACACCTCGCGCTGGACGCGGGTCTGCCTCTATAAGGAAGCGGCAGTCAGGAACGGGACATGAGTCGCCTCAAAACGCCCATCGCAGAGCCGGTTGCCAAAGCGACGTCGCTTGTCGCCGACGCCTATCAGGCGTTGAAGGACGCCATCCGCGACAACGCCTTCGCGCCCGGCTACCAGGGCTCGGAGCAGGAAATCGCGCTTCGGCTCGGCATGAGCCGAACCCCGGTCCATGAGGCGCTGATCCGGCTTCAGGAAGAAGGCCTGGTGCGGGTTTTGCCCAAACGCGGCGTCACCGTTCTGGCGCTGTCGCCGGACGATATGCGCGAGGTCTACGACGTGATCATCGCCCTTGAAGGCATGGCTGCGGAATTGATCGCCGGCATGAACGCGAAAGACCGCCGTCCCATCGTTACGGCCTTGGAGAATATCAACGCCGAGATGAAAGTCGCATTGCAGCGCGATGAACTCGATGCATGGGCGCTTGCGGACGATCGCTTTCATCGCACCCTGATCGATGGCAGCGGGAACATGCGCCTGGCGCGTCTTGCCAATACCATCATGGATCAATCGCACCGCGCACGCATGATGACGCTTCGCCTGCGGGCCAAACCGACGAAATCGCTCAAGGAGCATCAGGCGATCATCGCCGCCATCAAGAGCGGCGATTCGATGCTGTCCTGCAGCGAGGCCCAAAATCACAGGCGGCGCGCGCGCAGCGAACTCCTGCCGCTGCTGGACCAGTTCGGGATGAAGCATCTCTGACCCGCAGCCCGCGATTGCATAGGCGCATTCGCAAACTGCACCTGCTCCTGACCGGCGAATTGCGGTTCATAGACATATGAGTCGCGATTTGTCCCCCGGGCGTGCCCGATGACCCCTATCACCCCGGACATGAAACCTGCCAGAAAACCGGTGCACGTTGCGCTCAATGTGCTGGTGCTGTGCTTCATGCTGTCCGTGCTCGGGCGCGGACTTGGCGAAAGCTTCACCGTTTTCCTGTTGCCGATTTCCCAGACCTTCGGATGGGACCGGGCGGAAATCATCTCGATCTACTCGCTGGCAGCGCTGGCCGGCGGCCTGTCGGCCCCCATCATCGGCCGACTGTTCGACCGGTCCGGCCCCCGCGCCGTCTATACGCTGGGACTGCTGTTGCTCGGCTGCGCATTCCTCGCCGCCGCCCATGCGCAGCAGCTCTGGCAATTCCAGCTCAGCCTCGGCCTGTGCGCCGGTTTCGGCATCGCCTGTATCGGCAACGTCCCGAATTCGATCCTGCTCGGGCGATGGTTCGGCCCGAAGCTGCCGACCGCGATGGCCGTGGTCTACTCCGCGATGGGCGCGGGCGTGCTGATCCTGTTGCCGCTGTCGCAGGTTCTGATCGACCGCCTGGGCTGGCGCGGCGCGTATCAGATCTTCGGCGGAACGGCGCTGATCCTGCTTGTGCCACTGCTGTTTTTACCGTGGAAACTGTTCGCGTCGGGCTCGGCCACGCTCGCCAAAAGCGCCGCCGCCGAAGTCATCGACGAGGGCTGGACGTTGCTCAGCGCCATGCGTCATCACGCATTCTGGGCGCTGTTCTGTACATTCTTCTTCACCGCGATCGGCATGTTCGCGCTCTCGGCACAGATCGTCGCCTATCTGATCGATGCCGGGTTTCCGCCGCTGCAGGCCGCGACCGCATGGGGTTTCAGCGGCGTCGTGCTGCTGTTCGGCATGCTCGGCGTCACCTGGCTCGACGGCGTGATCGGACGCCGCCGCTCGGTGCTGTTCAGCTACGCGCTGTCGATCATCGGCATCGGCCTGCTCTGGCTGCTGAAATCGTATCCCAATGTCTGGCTGCTGACCGCGTTCGTCGTGACATTCGGCAGCATGATCGGCTCGCGCGGCCCGCTGATCACCGCAACCGCGATGAAAATCTTTCGCGGCAAACGGGTCGGCACCATCTACGGGACGATCACCATCGGCAGCGGCCTTGGCTCGGCGTTCGGTTCGTGGGCCGGCGGCCTGATCCACGATATGACGGGAGGCTACGACGCGCTGCTGCTGTTTGCCCTTATCAGTGTGATCCTCGGCCTGATTCCGTTTCTCGTGGTCCCCGCCTTACGGCAGTGACCGCGAACATCCCGGTTGCGCCGATGTTCCGGAGTTGCGATCATCGCCGGATGACGAAGCCGGAGATGTTCTCATGAACGCGCCTGTCGATGCACCGGATTGGCGCAAGCTGACACAAGAACAACTCGATCTCGGCTTCAACAACACGATCCACGTGCCCGAGACGCCATCCATCGTTGCTGAATGGGACAGACTTTCCGCCGAGATGCGCGCACGGCATCCGCAGTCTCTCGATCTTCGTTATGGTCCGCGCGAGCGCAACCGGATCGATTTCCTGAAAGCCAATAACGGCGGCCCTACGCTGGTCTTTATTCACGGGGGCTACTGGCAGACCCGCGCCAAGGAAACCTTTGCGTTCTGCGCCAAAGGGCCGATGGCGCACGGCATCAATGTCGCCCTGATCGGCTACACGCTCGCGCCGGACGCGACGCTCGACCAGATCGTGGACGAGGTCCGCACCGGCATCGATACCCTCGTCAACGAACTGCCGGCGCTAGGCGGGAGCAATGACAGAATGATCGTGTCGGGCTGGTCCGCGGGCGGGCACCTGTCATCCATGACGCTCGGCCATCCGCACATCAGGGCCGGACTTCTCATCAGCGGAATCTATGATCTCGAACCGATCCGCCACAGCTACCTGAACGCCAAGCTCGGACTGGATGAGGCCATGAGCCGCCGAAACTCTCCGGTGCTGCAGTCAGGTGGCGTGAACAAGCCGCTCGTCGTTGTCGCTGGCAGCGGAGAATTGCCGCTGCTGCGCAAGCAATCCGCCGACTTCGCCGCGCATCGCGCAATGCACGGGCTGCCGGTCGTTTACGAAGAAATCCCCGGCGCGAACCATTTCACCATGATGGACGGACTGGCGTCGCCCTCCGGCCGCCTGACAACGCTGGTCCGTCAGCTTTTCGATCGAACATCCAGCTAGGTTTCCGTCATCCTGAGGCGCCTTCGCGAAGCGAAGGCCTCGAAGGATGAAGCACCTTGTCGCGTGTCATCCTTCGAGGCGCGCAAGAGCGCGCACCTCAGGATGACGCTCTCGTGCAGCGCACGGACCGTTCACGCCGCGAGCGGCAGCCGCTTCTCGATGATGCGCGAGAACAGGCTCGCCCCGACGGGCAAAATCTTGTCGTCGAGAATGAAGCCGGGATTGTGCAGCGGCACCGTTCCCTCGTGACCCAGCCAGAAATAGGCTCCCGGCACCGCAAGCAGCATGTCGGCGAAATCCTCGCTGCCCATTTTTGGGGTCGGAGTTGTCAGCACGTTCTCGCTGCCGACAACCTCGCGGGCCACGTCCGCCACGAAATGCGACTGTTCCTCGTGATTGACTAGCACCGAGAAGATGTCGCGGATATCCACCTTGATCTCGACCTGAAACGCCGCCGCCATGCCGGCTGCGATGGTGCGCATCCGGTCGCGGATCTTTTCTCGGACCTTCTCGGAAAACGTCCGCACGGTCCCGGCCAGCGTCGCCTCGCCGGGAATGACATTATAGGCCGAACCCGCATGGATCTGCGTAATCGACAGCACCGCGGATTTCAGCGGATCGACATTGCGGCTGACGATGGTCTGCAGCGCCTGCCCCAGCGTCATCGCGATCACCACCGGATCGCGTGACATTTCCGGCATCGCGCCGTGGCTGCCATAGCCGGTGATGGTGATGTCGAAGAAATCCGCGCAGGCCATGCTCGGCCCGGGAAAAATCGCGACCTGGTTCGGCGCAAGCTGAGGGGCGTTATGCAGTCCGTAAACTTCATCGACCGGAAATTTCTCGAACAGGCCATCCTTGATCATGGCGCGCGCGCCGCCGAGCCCTTCCTCGGCGGGCTGAAAGATGAAAGCTACCGTGCCGTCGAAATTGCGCGTTTGCGCCAGATAACGGGCCGTGCCCAGAAGAATGGTGGTGTGGCCGTCATGGCCGCAGCCGTGGAAGCGATCCGGAACCGTCGAGCGCCAGCTCAGATTGGTCTTTTCCTCCATCGGCAGCGCGTCCATGTCGGCGCGCAGACCGATCCGCCTGTTGCCGCCGCCCTTGCCTTTCAGCAGGCCGACCACGCCGGTGCCGCCAATGCCGCGATGCACCTCGATGCCCCATTGCGCGAGCTTCTCGGCGACGATGCCGGATGTACGATGTTCCTCGAAGCCGATTTCCGGATGCGCATGGAGATCGCGGCGGATGGCGGTGAGTTCGTCGGCGAAGCTGTCGATGAGTTCAATATTGGGCATGCGGCATCATCCGTTTTTTGAAGATTGTAGCCAGGCAAAGCGCGGAGCCATCTTGGCAAATCATTGCAGGCTGGCCAATAGACCCGCCATCAAACGTCCGCGTTCGACCAGGCTGTCGACCTCGATATGCTCGTTCAGCGTGTGATAGTCCGCGCCGCGCAAGCCGAGGCTGTCGAGGGTCGGCAGCCCCATCGCGCCGGTGAAATTTCCGTCCGAGCCGCCGCCCGAACTGCCCTGGATCAAATCGAGACCGATGGATTTCCCCACCGCGCGCGCCTGTTCATAAAGCGCCATGGTTCCGGCATTGGGTTCCCAGACCGGCCGCGTCACGCCGCGCGTCACGGTGAACGTCACGTCATTTGTCGTGCCGTTCAGCGCCAGCATCCGCTCCACCCCGCGATCCAGATCAGCCTGGCGTTTCGCCATGCTGAGTGCCTCGCCGCGGCAGCTCGACGCCACGCAGTTGACCCACTGCCCGCCATGAACGACGCCGACGCTGAAGGTACAGTCGTCGCCGGTCATGCCATCGATGGCAATGATCTGCCGCGCCATTTCGCGGATTGCGGATCGCCCTGCCGCGAGTGTTGCGCCGGCGTGGCTCGGCTTGCCGGCGGCTTCCAGATTGAACCGCGCAATCGCGTAGCGGCCCGTGGTGACGCCCGCGTTCTTGAACGCCGGTTCCGGCACCAGCACATACTTGTTGCGCGCGGCTTCCGCCTCGATGATGTCGCGCGTGCTGGGCGTGCCCACTTCCTCGTCCGGCGTAAAAAGAACCGTGACGGGCAGCGGCGTCGCGATCGACGCCCTCTGCAACTGGCGGATGGCTTCCAGCGCGGCGTAATTTCCGCCCTTCATGTCGAGGATGCCCGGCCCGTAACACTTGCCGCCCTCGCGCCGCCACGGCAGCTTTTGCAGCGTGCCGACCGGATGAACCGTATCCATGTGCCCGGCGATCAGGATGCCCGGCTGTCCCTGTTTGGGGTGCGGAAATCGCGCCCGGATGCAGCCGCCGAAGCCCTGCCGTCCGGCGATCGTTTCAATCGAGGCCCCGCCAATCGCCATGTCGCGCGCGGCAAGTTCAAGCATGCGATTGACCGCAGCGGCGTCCCAGGTCGGACTCTCGCATTCAATCCACGGACGCAAGCCCGTCAGCATGGTTTCGGTGTCGAACGGAAGCGAGGCGGGATCGATCAAGGCGCTGTCCCCTTTGTTTTTCTGGCTGGCGGGATCTGGCGCCCCGCGCCCCGGATCGTTGCAGGTTCGGCAGCCGATTCAAGATGCAAACTTGCCGGGCCTGCTGCCAGTTTGGCGATGTTGCCTGCCGAAATCAGATTGCGTAAGCAGGCCGTCCAATCAGGAAGGGCTTGCGATGTCGATTTGCGGTGCAATACAGGTGCGTTTGTGACGCAATCGCTCGTCGTCGTGCCCCCGTCCAACGCGAAGGCCGCCAGCTGGATGGCCGGCTGGCTGACCCTGATGCTGGTCATGCTGGTGGCTGGCCGCGAGGCCACGCGCGAACTCAGCGTTTTCCAGATCATGGAAATGCGCTCGGTCATCGGCCTTTTCATGCTCTATCCGGTGATCCATCTGAATGGTGGTCTGGCGAGCATGAAAACCGCGCGCCCGCTTCAGCACATCGGCCGCAATGTCGTTCACTACGCCGCGCAGTACGGCTGGTTTCTGGCCATCACGCTGATCCCGCTGGCGCAGGTGGTGGCCATCGAATTCACCATGCCGATCTGGACCGCGCTGCTCGCGGTGAGCTTTCTCGGCGAACGTCTGAATATCTGGAAGATTCTGGCGATCGTGCTGGGGCTGGTGGGCGTCCTCGTCATCGTGCAGCCCGGCGCCGCGCCGGTCAGCCCCGGCCAGTTGATCATGGTGCTGGCCGCAGTCGGCTTCGGCGTGGCGATTGTCATGGTGAAGTCCCTCACCCGCACCGACTCGGTGGTCGTAATCATCTTCTGGATGCTGGTGATTCAGTCCCTGATCGGATTGATCCCCGCACTTTACCTTTGGCACACGCCATCGGCGCATGTCTGGCCGTGGATCATTGTGATCGCGTTCTGCGGCACCTACTCGCACTACTGCATGACGCAGGCGATGCGCTATGCCGACACCACGGTTGTCGTGCCGATGGATTTTCTCCGCGTGCCGCTGTCGGCTGCGGTCGGCTGGCTGATCTATTCCGAGCAACTCGATGCGGCGACCATCGCCGGCGCGGCGCTGATCCTGACCGGTAATCTGCTGAATTTGAAGCGCTCATAGGCGACCGGAGACAAGAGGATGAGCGTCATTCCGGGGCGCGAGTGAAGCGAGCGAACCCGGAATGACGACATGCCTTTCACGCCGCGCTTTTCTTGTCCACCTTCAGCACGCCGCGCCGGATCTGGTCTTCCTCGATCGACTCGAACAGCGCCTTGAAGTTGCCTTCGCCGAAGCCGTCGTCACCCTTGCGCTGGATGAACTCGAAGAAGATCGGCCCAATCGCGTTGGCCGAGAAGATCTGCAGCAGCACCTTGGTATGGCCGCCGTCCACTACGCCCTCGCCGTCGATCAGGATGCCGTTCTTCCGAAGCCGCGCGACGTCTTCACCATGCTTCGGCAGGCGCGCATCAATTTTCTCGAAATAGGTTTCCGGCGGCGCTGGCATGAACGGCAGACCGTCCGCGCGCAGCTTCTCGATGGTGTGATAGATGTCCTTCACGCCGCAGGCGATGTGCTGGATGCCCTCGCCGTGATAGGTGTTGAGATATTCCTCGATCTGGCCGGAATCGCCGGCATCCTCGTTGATCGGAATCCGGATCTTGCCGTCGGGGCTGGTCAACGCGCGTGAAAACAGACCGGACGCCCTGCCCTCGATGTCGAAGAAACGGATCTGGCGAAAGTTAAACAGCCGCTCGTAGAACCCGGTCCAGACATCCATGCGGCCGCGATGCACGTTGTGGGTCAGGTGGTCGAGGTAAAACAGACCCGCGCCCTCGGGATGAATGTCCTTCAACCCCAGCCATTCGTACTCGGTGTCGTAGGCCGAGCCCTTCGCACCGTATCGGTCGACGAAGTAAAGCAAGCTGCCGCCGATACCCTTGATCGCCGGAACGTCCAGCGTCTTGCGAGATGACGTCTCGTCAGCCGGCTCCGCGCCGAGCGACAGCGCGCGCTCATAGGCATACTTTGCGTCGACCACGCGGAATGCCATCGACGGCGCGCACGGCCCGTGCGCGGCGACGAAGTCGTATCCATGCGTGCCGGGCTGCTCGTTGACGAGGTAGTTCACGTCGCCCTGGCGATAGACCGTGATCGCCTTGGTCTTGTGACGGGCCACCGCCGTGAACCCCATCAGGCGAAACAGCGCGTGCAGCTTTTCGGGCTCGGGATGAGCGTATTCGACGAACTCGAAGCCGTCGGTGCCCATCGGGTTCTGCTCGGAAATGACGGCGGCCGGTGCATCGTGTGGAAACGGACCCATGGCGATCTCCTTTTGCCAATTCTTCGCTGGCGATTCCTGCTGATCAGGAGACGATCATGAGCCGTTTTTCATGCAACAGGCGTGCAAAATGAGCCGGGTTATGCCAAAATCATGCACAGAACGTGCACATATGAAGGTTTTGGCGCATGGTTTCGCTGGACGGATTCGACCTTAAAATTCTCGCCGCGCTTCAGGACGACGGCCGCCTGACCAATCAGCAACTCGCCGATTTGGCAGGCCTGTCGGCGTCACAATGCTCGCGCCGCCGAACCCGACTCGAAGAAGAAAAGATCATCGCCGGCTATCACGCCGACCTCGCCAGCGAAGCGCTCGGCTTCAATGTGCTGGCTTTCATCCAGATCACACTGGCGACGCACTCGCCCAACAACGCCAAGCGCTTTCGCGACCTGATGCGCCGCGTGGATGAAATTCAGGAGGCCTATTCACTGACCGGCGACGCCGACTATCTGCTGAAAGTCGTGCTGAGCGATCTCAAGAGCCTGTCCGACATCGTCAACAATGTGCTGATGCCGCACGAGAGCGTCGCGCATGTGCGCTCGTCCATCGTGCTCGACCGGCTGAAGACCACGCGCAAGCTGCCGCTGCGGAAGCTTGCCAGTTGATCACTGATCCCTCATCGCGTCATGGCCGGGCTTGTCCCGGCCATCCACGTCTTTCTTGGTGCAATCCAAGGCGTGGATGCCCGGCACAAGGCCGGGCATGACGGCGGATGGATTCGAAGATGTACAATCACTTTCAACCCGCCGGCAAAATCGTTCCCTCGACCTCGCCGAAGCCGATGCGATAACCGTCACCCTGACACCAGCCGCGCATGGTCAGCGAGTCGCCGTCTTCGAGGAACGACCGGTGCTCACCGCTCTCAAGCTCGAGCGGCTCTGTGCCGTTCCAGCTCAGCTCCAGCATGCTGCCGCGCTCGCTTTTCTCGGGGCCGCTGATGGTGCCCGAGCCCAGCAGATCGCCGACATTCATCGCGCAGCCGCTTGAGGCGTGATGCACGAGCTGCTGCACCGACGACCAGTACATGTGCTTGAAATTGGTGCGGCAGATCATGCCGGGCTTGTTCATCTTCTCGGTACGCAGATCGACCGCGAGCTGCATGTCGTAATTGTTCGCGCCCCTCTGTTGCAGATACGGCAGCGGCATCGGGTCCTGCGCCGGACCATGCACCCGGAACGGCTCAAGCGCTTCGCGCGTGACGATCCACGGACTGATCGAGGTGCCGAACGCCTTGGCCTGAAACGGGCCGAGCGGCACGTATTCCCATTGCTGGATGTCGCGCGCGCTCCAGTCGTTCAATAGCGTAAAGCCGAAGATCATCTCGTCGGCCTGCTGTTCGGTGAGCATCTCTCCCATCGCCGACGCCTGCCCGATCACGACGCCCATTTCCAGTTCGAAATCGAGCCGCTTGCAGGGACCGAAGCTTGGAAGCTCCGCCGTCGGCGGCTTCAATTGCCCGCGCGGGCGGCGGATCGGCGTGCCGCTGACCACAACGGTCGATGCACGGCCGTTGTAGCCGATCGGAATATGCAGCCAGTTCGGCAGCAGCGGATTGGTCTTGTCACGGAACATGGTGCCGACATTGGTGGCGTGTTCCTTCGACGAATAGAAATCGGTGAAGCCCGCAACCTCGATCGGCATGTGCATCTGCGCGAGGTTTTGCGGCACCAGCGCGCGCTTGCGAAACTCGACATTGTCGCGCAGTTCGGGATTGTCATGGCGCAGCAATTCGCTGATGCGTGCGCGGGTCCGCGCCCAGACCTTCGGCCCGAGCGCCATGAACGCATTCAGCGACCGCTGCGCGAAGACGCCGCTCGCGCCGTCAAAACGGATCAGTTCCGCTCTCTCCAGTTCGGCAAGATCGAGTATCTGATCTCCGATGGCGACGCCGACGCGCAGGTCCGGCCATTCCGGCGTGAAGAACACGCCATAAGGCAGGTTCTGGATCGGGAAATCCGACGACGGATCGACCACGATGAAGGAGCGCAGCTTCGGATCGTTCGGGTGCATCATGTCCATCCGGTTTATCTATTCCGCGTCGGGCTGGCGGCCAGGTTCGGCGGCGGCAAAAGCATCGAGTTTTGCGGCGGCGGCATCGATGGCGAGTATTCGCGGATACGGCGTAAGGTCCACACCGAACCGCCGCGCGTTGAACACCTGCGGCACGATGCAGATATCAGCCAGCGTCGGCTGATCGCCGAGCGCGAACGGTCCCGGCAGATGCGCCAGTCGCGCCTCGACGGCCTCGAATCCGGTCTCGATCCAGTGCTTCGACCATGCCGCGCGCGTGGCCTCATCGACACCCATGCCGGTCAGCCTGTTCAGCACCCGCAGATTGCCGATCGGGTGAATGTCGCTGGCGACAACCAGCGCAATCTCGCGCGCAATCGCCCGCCCCTTCGGATCCGGCGGCAGCAGCGGCGGCTTCGGATGGGTCTCGTCGAGATACTCGATGATGGCAATCGACTGCGCCAGTTCGAGATCGTCGTCGATCCAGTACGGCACCAGCCCCGCCGGGTTGACCTTGCGATAGGCCGGCTGCGTCTGCTCGCCCTTGCGCAGATGTACGAAGCGATGCTCCGCGCTCAGTCCCTTGAGATTGAGCGCGATGCGCACGCGATAGGCCGCGCTTGAGCGGAAGTAGCCATAAAGAACAGCGTCACCCATGCTTACTTCTTCTCTACGGCTTCGAGGGGTCGAAGCGGCGCTCCAGCCCCTGCCAGCAATCTGCGTAGTCGTCCTGCAACGCGCTGGTGGTCGCGGCATACTCGGTTACGCGCTGCGCAAAGCGCGTCTCGAACATGAAGGCCATGGTGCCGGTCAATTTCACCGGCTTCAGTTCGCCGTTGCTGGCGTGATCGAACGCCTCGCGGTCCGGCCCATGCGGCAACATCATGTTGTGCAGGCTGATGCCGCCCGGCACGAAGCCCTGCGGCTTGGCGTCGTAGACGCCATAGATCAGCCCCATGAACTCCGACATGATGTTCATGTGATACCACGGCGGACGGAAGGTGTTCTCCGCCACCATCCAGCGCTCCGGGAAAATCACGAAGTCGATATTGGCGGTGCCTGCGGTTTCCGACGGCGAGGTCAGAACCGTGAAAATCGACGGATCGGGATGATCGTAACCGATGGCGCCGATCGGCGAGAATGTCCGCAGGTCATATTTGTACGGCGCATAGTTGCCGTGCCACGCCACCACATCGATCGGCGAATGCGGCAGCCTGGTCACGAACAGCGAACCACCCCACTTGACGAACAACTCGGTCGGCGTGTCCTTGTCCTCATACGCAGCCACCGGCGTCAGGAAGTCGCGCGAGTTGGCGAGGCAATTCGCACCGATCGGTCCGCGCTCCGGCAGCGTGAACGCGCCGCCGTAGTTCTCGCACAGGTAACCGCGCGCCGGTCCGTTGGGAACTTCAACCCGAAACTTGACGCCGCGCGGGATCACCGCGATCTCGCCGGGCTCGATGTCGATGATGCCGAACTCGGTAACGAGCCGCAGGTTGCCCTCCTGCGGAACGAACATCAGTTCGCCATCGGCATTGTAGAAATGCTGATCCACCATCGATTTGGTGATGAGATAGATATGCGCCGCCATGCCCGCCTGTGTGTTGGCGTCGCCCGCCGTGGTCATGGTGTAGACACCTTGCAGGAAGGTCTGATCCTCCTTCGGCATCGGCACGGGATCCCAGCGCAATTGTGCGATCGGCATGTCGTATTCGGTGCACGGCGCGGTGCGCCAGTATCTCGCGTCAACCTTGGCGAAGCGGCCCGAATGGCGAACCGACGGGCGGATGCGATAGAGCCACGAGCGCTCGTTGGTCCCGCGCGGCGCGGTAAACGGCGAGCCCGAGAGTTGCTCGGCGTAGAGCCCATAGGCGCAGCGCTGCGGCGAGTTGCGGCCGATCGGCAGCGCGCCCGGCAGCGCCTCGGTCTCGAAGCTGTTGCCGAAACCGGACATGTAGCCCGGCGTGACGTTGACGGCGTTGCGGTTGACGACGCCCGGAGCGGTGTTGATGTTCATCGCACTATCCTCCTTGCAGAGCTGCCCACATTTCGCGGTCGCGCTTGTCGGTCCAGATCACCGGATCATCGATCCCGGATGCTTCATCGAACGCGCGCGAGACATTGAACGGCAGACAATGTTCGTAGATCGCGAAGCTGGAGAATTTCGGGTCCATCACGGCGCGCGTCGCGGCCATGGTTTCCTTGAGCGTCCGTCCCTTCGCCACCGACAGTTCCGCCGCACCATAGAGCGACGTCACGAAATCGCGCGTCATCGCGATGGCCTCGTTCACGGTCGCCGTACCCTTCAGCGCGTCGCCACGGCCGGGCGCGACAGCCTTCGGATTGAACTCGCGGATTTCGTTCAGCGTCAGCGGCCATTCGCGCAGCAGCGCATCGCCGCAATAGCAAGCCGAATGGAATTCGATCAGGTCACCGGAACACATCACCTGCGCATCGGGCACCCATGCGACGATGTCGCCGGAGGTGTGGCCCGCGCCGAGGTGAATCAGTTGCACTTCGCGTTTGCCGAGATAAAGCGTCATCCCGGTCTCGAACGTCAGCGTCGGCCAGGTCAGGCCGGGAATACTCTCGGCGTCGCGGAACAGCCTTGGAAACCGGCCAAATTCGGAATCCCAGTCCTGCTGTCCGCGCTCCATGATGAGACGGTGAGTTTCCGTTGAGGCGACGATAGCCTGCGCCTTGTAGGCGGATGCGCCGAGCACGCGCACCGCATGATAGTGCGACAGCACCACATACTTGATCGGCTTGTCCGTCACGGTCTTGACGCGTTCGATCACGCTGTTGGCCATCGCCGGAGTCGCCTGTGCGTCGAACACCAGGCAACTGTCGTCACCGACGATCACCGCCGTATTGGGATCGCCCTCCGCCGTGAAGGCATAAATATCCGGCCCGATTTCGGAGAAGGTGATTGTCTTCTCGGTCATGTCCCCGGTCGAAGCGAAACCCTTGGCGTTCATTTTGCGTCCCTTGTTGAATTCATCTTGCCGCCCGTCATGATGAGCTGGCGCTTCGCAAGCGCAATCGCTTCACGCAGCACCTCGGCATCGCCGATATGATTGGCCAGGATCAGAACCAGCGCTGTATCCAGCGATGCACTGTCCTCGTCGCTGAGGCCGCGATGCGCCTCCACCACCAGCCGGTAAGCGGTGTCGGGATCGCTGAAATTCGATGTCGTCGAGAGTGTCATGACGACGCTCCCGGCTGTGCGCTGGCGCGGGCGATGGCGGCCTGCACGGCGGATGCCGTCGGCTTCCTGAAACGCGCAGCGACATAGCCATCGGGACGCAGCAGATAGGCCGCGCCTTCGGTGGCATCATAGCGCTTGGCAAACAGTCCCGACACATCGCGCAGTGGCGCTGTCTCTCCAATGACGATGGAATGGCACCCCGGCAGATCACCGCCGCCCGCTCCCGATCGCAGAAGCACGAAATTTCCACTCCCCTGTCTGAACGCCTCGGTGAGATAGATCGCCTCGCCGGTTGCCGTCGCCAGCGGTGCATCGATCATGTGCGCGCCGGGGCGCGGCCCCGCATCCCATGAATCGCGGTCCGGCGTCGACAACGGCGACTGATAGACCGACGGCGTAGATAATCGCCCGCCATTGACCATGCGTTTGGCAAATTCGGTTTCCTTCGCGAGCCTGAGCACCGCCTGCCGCATCCGGCGTTCCTGCTTCGAATGCGGCGCGATGAAATCGGTCGAGCGGGTCGAGGCGCGGATATTCTCGTCGGCGGCAGCGCTGCGCTCGATCTCGTAGCTGTCGAGCAGCGACGCCGGAGCCTTGCCGCGCAGGATCAGCGACAGTTTCCACGCGACATTCTCCGCATCCTCAAGACCGGAATTCGCGCCGCGCGCCCCGAACGGCGAGACCTGATGCGCCGAGTCGCCCGCGAAGATCACGCGCTCGTGCACGAAGCGCTGCATGCGGCGGCACTGGAACTTGTAGATCGAAATCCATTCGAAATCGAACTTCGCGTGACCCAGCATGCGCTCGATCCGTGGCCGCACGTTCTCCGGCAATCGCTCGACGGCGGGATCGGCATCCGGCCCCAGTTGCAGATCGATGCGCCAGACGTCGTCCGGCTGACGATGCAGCAACGCGGATTGGCCCGAATGGAACGGCGGATCGAACCAGAACCAGCGCTCGGTCGGGAATTCCGCGGTCATCTTGACGTCCGCGATCAGGAACTGATCCTCGAACACCTCGCCGGAGAACTCCGCGCCGACCAAGCCGCGCAACGCCGACCGTGCACCGTCGCAGGCCACGACGAAATCAGCCTTCAGGTGATAGCGTCCGTCCGGCGTCTCAACGGCCAGCACAACATGATCGTTGCGCTGGTCCAGCCCGACCACCTTGTTGCGCCAGCGCAGATCGATCTGCGGCAGTTCCTGAACCCGGTCGACCAGAAACGCCTCGGCGTAATATTGCTGGAGATTGATGAATGCGGGCATCTTGTGGCCGTCTTCCGGCAGCAGGTCGAAGCGGTAGAGCATGTCGTCGTTCAGGAAGATCTTGCCGACCTTCCAGACCACGCCCTTCTCCACCATGCGCTCGCCGACGCCGAGGCGGTCCCACAATTCCAGCGAGCGTTTCGAAAAACAGATCGCGCGCGAGCCGTCGCCGATCCTGTCGGCGTCGTCCAGCAAAACCACGCCGTGGCCGCGTTGCGCCAGATCGATCGCCAGCGTCAGCCCGACCGGGCCTGCCCCGACCACCACCACCGGATGGCGCGCGGCATCCGCCGCCGTCCTGTCCTGATCGGAATGGCGGCGATAGCCGAACTGAATGACCCGAGGTTCCGGCACGTCTCAACCCTGCTTGGCTAGTCTACTGCTTGCGGGCTTCTTGAACGAAGCTCTGGCCATCAGGATAGACCAAGGCTATGATCGTTGCAACTGCAACCAAATAGACCCAGCCCTGCCCTTGGCCTCAACCGGACGTATTCCTTGAGCAAGCTCGATCTCTTCAAGTTCATGCCGTTCCGGCTGAACCGGCTGGCGGCGGAAGTCAGCGCCGAGCTCGCCAGCGAGTATCGCGAGCGCTACGGCCTGGATATTCCGGAATGGCGGGTGCTGGCGACGCTGGGTTTTCGCGACGACGCCTGCACGGCGCAATACATCGCCGACTGCACGCGCACGCATAAATCGACCATCAGCCGCGCCGTCGCCCACCTGCTGGAACAGCAACTGATCGAGCGCGTGGAAAACAAGGATGACCGGCGCGAGCTGGCGCTGCAGCTCACCGGCAAGGGACGCGCGCTTTACGAGGAACTGATTCCCCGCCTGCTCCACAAGGAGCAGGACATCCTGTCATGTCTGACGGCGGCGGAGCGCAAGGATTTCGCCAACGCGCTCGGCAAGATCGAGCGCCAGCTCGATCTTGTTCAGACCGTGAAGGACGCACGCGCCAAGAAAGATGCGTATTAGGATCAATACAGATGATCTGTCATCACCGGGCTTGTCCCGGTGATCCACGTCTTGCTTGCAAGAAGATAAGTCGTGGATGGCCGGGTCAAGCCCGGCCACGACGACCTGCGAATGCCGCAAGCGGCATGCACCATCCAGAAGATGTGATCACGCTGCGCGGATATTCTCCATGAAGCGATCCAGCTCCTGACGCAGCCGCGTGCTTTCGACGGCCAGCGTCTGCGCGGAGTTCAACACTTCACCCGAGGCCGTGCCGGTTTCGCTCGCGCCACGGTTGACCTCGGAAATGCCTTCCGCGATTTCCAACGTGCCGCTGGCGGCGCTCTGGACGTTGCGGGCGATTTCCGTCGTCGCGGTGGTCTGCTGCGCGATCGCGGCAGCAATGTTGCCGGCGATCTTGGAAATCTGGCCGATGGTCTCGCCGATTTCCTTGATGGCGAAGACGGATTCCTGCGTGGCTTCCTGCATGCCGGCGATGTGCGACGAAATCTCGTCGGTCGCCTTCGCGGTCTGGCTCGCCAGAGATTTCACTTCCGACGCGACGACGGCAAAGCCGCGTCCCGCCTCGCCTGCGCGCGCGGCCTCGATGGTGGCGTTGAGCGCCAGCAGGTTGGTCTGCTCGGCGATCGCCGTGATCAGCTTGACCACGTCGCCGATCTCCTGCGCCGCGCGAGACAGCTTGGCGATGCGCGCGTCGGTGGCCTCGGCCTGCGACACCGCCGCAGCGGCGATCCGGCTCGACTCCTTGACCTGCCGGCCGATCTCGTTGACCGAGGCTGACAGTTCTTCCGTGGCGGCGGCGACGGACTGCACATTCGCCGACGCTTCTTCCGACGCGCCCGCGACCTTGCCGGACAGCTCCTGCGCGGTTTCGACGGTCCGGGTCAGGGTCGTTGCGGACGACTCAAGCTGGCTCGCCGAGGACGAGACGCTCGACACGATCCCGCCGACCGCGGTCTCAAAATCGTCCGCGAAGCGGTGAAGCTCTGCGCTGCGGGCCGCGCTGGCGGATTTACCCTGCGCTTCGCGCTCCGCCGCCTCGCTCTGCGCCTTGGCGACGGCGCGCATCTTGAACTCTTCGACGGCGCCCGCCATCTCGCCGATTTCATCCTTCTGGCCGAGCCCGGGCAGCACGACATCGAAATTGCCGCCGGCAAGTTGCCGCATCGCGTTACACATGGCGATCATCGGCCGGGAAATTCCGCGGCCCAGCATCCAGGCAAGGAACGCGCCGAACACGATGCCCGCACCACCGAGCGCCGTCACGAACTGGCTGGTCGAATGTGCCGCCGTCGCGGATTCCTTGGCGAGGCGCGTCTGCCGGACCACCAGACCATCCTTGATGGTCTTTGCCTCCTGCGTCACCGATGACGCAGCCTCGTTCATCTTCGCCGACAGCGCTGTGATCTTCCCGGTGTTCTCGACGAACTTCGTGAAGTTCGTTTTATAGGCTTCGAGTTCCTGGGTAATTTCCGCGATCTTGGACGAGAGCTTTGCGTCGTCCGAGGTCAGCGATCCGAGGCTGTTCCTCAGGAGCTGCATGCGTGCGTTGACGCTGTTTGCAATCGCGTTGTCCGGCCGCAGGATGTAGTTGCTGATGTTGGAAGTGATGGCCGCCGAGTGGGTCGCCAGCTCCTTCGCATTCTGCTGAATCGAAGACAGCCCGGCGAGGATCGCAGTATCCGCCAGATCGTCAAACTTGTAGCGGATCACGTTGCCCATGCGGAGCAGCTGGTTCGACGCAATCGCTGCGTTCTCGGTCTTGAGCTTGATGACATCCGCGAACAGCGCGGCGAATTCGCCGTAGCTGGCGGAAAGACTGAGCACGCTCTTCTTGTTGTCGGCGGTGGCGACACGCGCGGCGCGCTCGATTGCATCGCCGAGGCCCTTCTCGGCAGCACGCGCAGCTTCTTCGTCCGCCGGAAGGCCGGTCGTCACGTACTGGCGGGCGAGAAGCTGATAGGCCACAAGCTCGCGATCGATCTCGCGCGCACTGTCACTCTCGGCGACGATGCCCTGATAGGACTGAACGCCACTGGCGATGCGGTCGAAGCCGAAATAGGCGACGCCCATATTGATGGCGGAGATGCCCAGCACGGTCACGAAACCGAGCATGATCTTGGTTCGGAATCTAAGATTTGAAAGGAAGCTGACGTTTGCTTTCTGCTTTGCCGGAGTACCCTTGAACCAGCCCATTCCCAACCCCCAAAAAATTTTTTGCACGCTCAATCGGCCGGCCAGCTAGCCGGCGTAAAGTGCCTCAAAGTAAACAAAATTGAATAACACCCCGTAAATTACTACCGCGCGCAGCAGAAACGCCCGCCAGGCGGGCGTTTCTTGCTGACGATGCGTGCAACGACAGCAGGCTGAGCCATATCCCGGCACCGCCGGCGCCGAAAGATTAACAATTCATTCCCAGCTCAGCGCGCCGCCGTTCTGATACTCGATGACGCGAGTCTCGAAGAAGTTCTTCTCCTTCTTCAGGTCCATCGCCTCCGACATCCACGGGAACGGATTGTCGGTCTCGTCGAACACGCGCGTCAGTCCGAGCTGGGCGCAGCGGCGGTTGGCGATGAAATGCATGTACTGCTCGCACAGCGCAGCGTTCAGCCCCAGAAATCCCCTCGGCATGGTGTCGCGGCTGTAGGCGGCTTCCAGCTCAGCCGCCTCGCGGATCATGCCGCGTATCTCGTCCTGGAATTCGCGCGTCCACAGGTGTGGGTTCTCCATCTTGATCTGGTTGATGACGTCGATGCCGAAGTTCAAGTGGATCGATTCATCGCGCAGAATGTACTGATACTGCTCGGCGATGCCGACCATCTTGTTGCGGCGACCGAGCGACAGGATCTGCGCGAAACCCGTGTAGAACCACATGCCCTCGAAGATCACATAGAACGCGACCAGATCGCGCAGGAACGCCTGATCCGAGTCCGGTGTGCCGGTCTTGAAGTCCGGGTTCTCGAGATTCTGGGTATGCTTCAGCGCCCACGCCGCCTTGTCGGTAATCGACGGCACCTCGCGGTACATGTTGAACAGCTCGCCCTCGTCGAGGCCGAGACTTTCGACAATGTACTGGAATGTATGGGTGTGGACGGCCTCCTCGAAGGCCTGACGCAGCAGGTACTGGCGGCATTCGGGATTGGTCAGATGACGATAGATCGCCAACACGATGTTGTTGGCGACGAGACTCTCGGAGGCCGCGAAGAAACCAAGGTTGCGCTTGATGGCGCGGCGCTCGTCGTCAGTGAGGCCATCGCGCGACTTCCACAGCGCGATGTCGGCCTGCATCGAGACTTCGGTCGGCATCCAGTGGTTGTTGCAGCCGGCGAGATATTTCTCCCACGCCCATTTGTATTTCAGCGGCAGCAGCTGATTGACGTCGGCGCGGCAGTTGATCATCGCCTTGTCGTCCACGGAGACGCGGCCGCCCTTGCGGTCGATGGTGCCAAGCCCTGTTGGATCAAGTCCTGTTGAATCAAGCCCGGTCTGATCGATAGCGGCGGATTGGCCGGTCAGGATCGGCGGCAGCGCGTTGGCGGCTTTGGGTGAGGTTTCGGACCAGTCGAGCATGGGAATATTCCTGATGTTCATTTTGATGTGGGGGCCGCGCTCCCTCTCCCCGTTCTTACGGGGAGAGGGTTGGGGTGAGGGGCGAATGGGCGATGTAGTGCCCCTCACCCGCCGCGCCATAGTGCGTCGAAGACGCGCGTAAACGCGCTTATGGCGCGTCGACCTCTCCCTGCGAGCGCGGGGAGAGGTAAGAACTCACTGGCACGCCTCGCAATCGGGGTTGTCGATCGAGCACGCCACCGCGTCAGAAAGGTCTGGTGCGGTTGAAGCCTGCGCCACCACGATGGGCCTGTTCACCGGCATGGAAGCGAGCGACGACGACGACGACACCGCGTTGAGCTTGCCGTCGGTGCCCTTGAGCGTCGATTTCTCCACATGCGTGGCGCTGCGCGAACGCAGGTAATAGGTCGTCTTCAGACCGCGCGCCCACGCCAACCGATAGAGCTGATCCAGCTTCTTGCCCGACGGATTGGCGATATAGAGGTTGAGCGACTGCGCCTGATCGATCCACTTCTGCCGCCGCGCGGCCGCCTCGATCAGCCACGCGCTGTCGATCTCGAACGCTGTTGCATAGAGCAGCTTGAGGTCGTCCGGCACCCGGTCGATGGAGCCGACGCTGCCGTCGAAGTACTTCAGGTCGGAGACCATTACCTCGTCCCACAGACCGCGCGTCTTCAGATCGCGAACGAGGAACTCGTTCACCTCGGTGAAGTCGCCCGACATGTTCGATTTGACATAGAGGTTCTGGTAGGCGGGCTCGATCGACTGCGCCACGCCGCAGATGTTGGAGATGGTCGCCGTCGGCGCAATCGCCATCACGTTGGAGTTGCGCATGCCGACCGATTGCACCCGCGCGCGCAGCGACGTCCAATCCAGCGTCACCGACCAGTCGACATCAAGACCACCGCGCGCATCGGCGAGAATCTCAATCGAGTCGATCGGCAGAATGCCCCTGCTCCACAGCGATCCCTTGAACGACGGATACTGTCCGCGTTCAGCGGCGAGATCGACCGACGCCGTGATGGCGTGAAACGAAATCGCTTCCATGCTGGTGTCGGCGAACGTGACGGCCGCGTCCGACGCCATCGGAATCCGCAGCGCATGCAACGCATCCTGAAAGCCCATCAGACCGAGGCCGACCGGACGATGCTGCAGGTTCGAGCGGCGCGCTTCCGGAATGGTGTAGAAATTGATGTCGATGACGTTGTCGAGCATCCGCATCGCAGTCGAAATCGTCCGCTTCAGCCGCGTGTGATCGATGCCGCCCTCGCCCACATGGTTGAGCAGGTTGACCGAACCGAGATTGCACACCGCAACCTCGTCGTCCGACGTGTTCAGCGTGATCTCGGTGCAGAGATTCGACGAGTGAATGACACCGACATGCTGCTGCGGCGAGCGCAGGTTGCATGGGTCCTTGAAGGTGATCCACGGATGTCCGGTTTCGAACAGCATGGTCAGCATGCGCCGCCACAGATCCGTGGCGCGCAGCTTCTTGAACACGCGCATTTCGCCGCGCGCCGCCTTCTCCTCATAGAAGGCATATCGCTCAGCAAACGCCTTGCCGTAAAGATCGTGCAGGTCCGGCGCCTCGTCCGGCGAGAACAGCGTCCACTCGCCGTCAGCCTCGACGCGCTGCATGAACAGGTCCGGCACCCAGTTGGCGGTGTTCATGTCGTGGGTGCGGCGGCGGTCGTCGCCGGTGTTCTTGCGCAAATCGAGGAACTCCTCGATGTCGACATGCCACGTTTCGAGATAAGCGCAGACCGCGCCCTTGCGCTTGCCGCCCTGATTGACCGCGATCGCCGTATCGTTGGCGACTTTCAGGAACGGCACCACGCCCTGGCTTTCGCCGTTGGTGCCCTTGATGTGCGCGCCGAGGCCGCGCACGCGGGTCCAGTCGTTGCCGAGGCCGCCGGAATATTTCGCCAGCAGCGCATTGTCCTTCACCGCCTTGAAGATGCCGTCGAGATCGTCCGCCACCGTGGTGAGGAAGCAGGACGACAGCTGCGGCCGCAGCGTGCCGGAGTTGAACAGCGTTGGCGTCGAAGCCATGAAGTCAAACGAAGAGAGCAAGTTGTAGAATTCGATGGCACGCGCCTCGCGGTCGATCTCGCGGATTGCAAGGCCCATGGCGACACGCATGAAGAACGCCTGCGGCAGCTCGATGCGGTTACCGTCGTCGTGCAGGAAGTAACGGTCGTACAGCGTCTGCAGGCCGAGGAACTGGAACGACAGGTCGCGCTCCGGTTTCAGCGCCGCCGCGATCCGCTTCAGGTCATAGCGCGCCAGTTCAGGATCGAGCAGTTCGGCCTCGATTCCGTTTTTGACATAGGCCGGGAAATACTCCGCGTAACGCGCCGTCATATCCGACTGCGTGGCGTTGATCTGCGCCGAGTGGACGAACGAGAGAACCTCAGTGCGCAGCTTGTCGAGCAGCAGCCGCGCGCTGACATAGGCGTAATTCGGTTCCTGCTCCACCAGCGTGCGCGCGGCCATGATGCCGGCGAGCGCAAGCTCGTCCTGGCTGATGCCGTCATAGAGATTGCGCCGGGTCTCGGCGAGAACGGGGGCAAAATCGACGCCGTCGAGATCGGCGCAGGCTTCCTGAATAATCAGCGTCAGGCGATCGACGTCGAGCGGCACGCGCGCGCCATTGCCCATCGTCACATGCAGCTGCGGTTCGGCAGATACCTTGGCGGGCTTTGCCGCCTCCGCCTCGGCGCGCTGACGCTGACGTTCGTCGCGATACAGCACATAGGCGCGGGCGACCTTGTGATGTTCGCTGCGCATCAGCGCCAGTTCAACCTGATCCTGCACATCCTCGATATGGAAGGTGCGCCCCTCCCCGATCCGGCGGGTCAGCGCGCTCACCACCTCATTCGTCAGTTGCTCGATCACCTCGTGAATGCGGCGCGACGCCGCCGCGGTGTGTCCCTCCACCGCGAGGAACGCCTTGGTCATCGCAATCGAGATCTTGCCGGCGTCGAACGGCGACACGGTGCCGTTGCGGCGGATGACCTGCAACGGCGGTGTGGCGGCAGGGACGGCCAGCGACTCGGAACGCAACTGAATGAGAGGAGCGGATTTGGCGGCTTCGCGTTCGAGAGAGAGAGACATCGGCAGACCCCGTGCATGTTGCAATTTTTGGGGGGCTTGGGCCGAGAGAACGCTGCATGACGACCGGCGTGCGCCGGCAATGCTGCAAGCGACCTCCGGACACCCCGCCCGTGGACGTTCTTTTGGTGTCGCGGCAGGTCTCCTGGCTCGCAGGTCGGCGTTGAATCCGGTCTTCCCGATGCGAAAACGCACCAGTGACATCGGTTGGATTCAACTCACTGCTTACAGTTGCGGGGGCAGCGCCGGATTTGCTGCATCTAAGTGCGGCTCACCGGCTTCCCATTTTCACCGCTAGGCCTTGCGGCTTTGCGGAACCTCGACGTCTACATCTGGTAGCGTTCAGGTGACGCTGTCAAGCACCGGTGGATGTGAATAACGGGACCAAAGTGACAAACGCACGAAATGCTCAGCAAATCGCGAGAGATTTTTTTCTGGTGCGACGAGCAATGAGAGCGCAGCGCCCGGTGCATCGGATGGCTCCCGGCGAATCGCCGCAAGCGAATCTCATTCCGCGCCTGCCCACTCACCCTGCGCGCGCGTCCGGCACCATCGCGGTGGGAAGCTTTCCCTTTGACCCGCCGGATCGCGCTTCCCATAACGTCAGCATCGCGGTTCTGCGGATCGGTGGTCTGGAGCCAAGAGGGAATACGGTGCGCGCGGCCCGAAAGGAACGCGCAAGTCCGAAGCTGCCCCCGCAACTGTAGGCGGCGAGCCTCGTCCATCAATGCCACTGCGGCGCAAGCCGCGGGAAGGCCGGACTTAAGGCATCGACCCGTGAGCCAGGAGACCTGCCGCGATTACAGTACGTCCACGGGCGGGGTGCCCCGGTGTGTCGCTTGCGGAGGACGGTACTGCCGTCCCTGTCGTTCGCGCATGTCCGGCCCTGCCCCAACATCACGGGGTTTCCGATGTCGAATTCTAAGTCACCTATGTCCATTCCTGTCGCCACGCTCGGCGTGCCGCGCATCGGCCCTCGCCGCGAACTGAAAATCGCGCTGGAGAAATTCTGGTCCGGCAAGATCAATGAGGCCACGTTGCGCGAGGTCGCCGCGAAAATTCGCGCCGACAACTGGAAGCGCCAGCGCGATCTCGGCGTCACCGTGATCCCGTCCAACGATTTCTCGCTCTACGATCAGGTGCTCGATACCAGCGCGATGGTCGGTGCGATTCCGAAGATCTACGGCTGGACCGGCGGGCCGGTCTCGTTCGAAATATATTTCGCGATGGCGCGCGGCAGCCAGAAAGACTTGTCTCACAAGGACTCGGGCGTCCACGACAGCTGCGCCCATGGCCATAGCCACGGTCACGGCGTTCCGGCGCAGGAAATGACCAAGTGGTTCGACACCAACTACCATTACATGGTGCCGGAATTCGCGAAGGATCAGACCTTCGCCCTCTCCTCCACCAAGGCGATCGATGAATACCGCGAAGCCAAGGCGCTCGGAATTCAGACGCGGCCGGTGCTGGTCGGTCCCGTCACATTCCTCAAGCTCGGCAAGGGTGAGAACCGGCTGTCGCTGCTGCCGAAACTGCTGCCGGTCTATATCGAGGTGCTCAACAAGCTCGCCGATGAAGGCGCGGACTGGGTGCAGATCGACGAGCCGTGCCTCGTGCTCGATCTCGACGCGGACGAAAAGGCTGCGCTGAAGACGGCCTACAGCGAACTCGCGCTGAAGGTGCCCGGCATCAAGATCATGCTGGCCACCTACTTCGGCGAACTCGGCGACAATACCGATCTCGTCACCAGGCTGCCGGTCGCCGGCGTGCATCTCGATCTGGTGCGCGGCAAAGGCCAGATCAATTCAGTCCTGAGCAAGATGCCGGCGGATCGCGTGATTTCGCTTGGCGTGATCGACGGCCGCAACATCTGGCGCAGTGACCTGTCAAAGATTCTCGGCACGCTGGAAGGCGTTGTCGCAAAACGCGGCGGCGCGGATCGCATTCAGATCGCCCCCTCGTGTTCGATGCTGCATGTGCCGATTGATCTCGATCAGGAAACCGATCTCGACGCCGACCTGAAGACCTGGCTCGCCTTCTCGGTGCAGAAGATGGGCGAACTGGCCGCGCTGAGCCGCGCGCTGTCGTCGGGACGCGAGTCCGTCAAGGATGTGTTCGCAGTCTCCGATGATGCTGCAAGGAAGCGCGCGTCGTCCTCGAAGATTCACAATCCGGCGGTGACGTCCCGCGCTGCCGACACCTCCCCCAAGCTGTCGCAGCGCAAGAGTCCGTTCGGTGCGCGGCAGAAGCTCCAGAGCAAGGTGCTCGGCCTGCCTTCGTTCCCGACCACGACCATCGGCTCGTTCCCGCAGACCGAAGAGGTGCGTAAGGCGCGCGCCGCCCATGCCAAGGGCCAACTCAGCGACGCTGAATACGACGCGTTCCTGCGCAAGGAAACCGAGACCGCCGTGCGCTGGCAGGAGGATATCGGCATCGACGTGCTGGTGCATGGAGAATTCGAGCGCAACGACATGGTGCAGTATTTCGGCGAACAGCTGTCGGGCTACGCCTTCACCAAGCACGGCTGGGTGCAGAGCTACGGCTCGCGCTACGTCCGCCCGCCAATCATCTTCGGCGACGTCTCGCGCCCGAAACCGATGACCGTCGGCTGGTCGTCCTACGCGCAGTCGCTCACCACGCTGCCGATGAAGGGCATGCTGACCGGCCCGGTCACCATGTTGCAGTGGTCGTTCGTACGCGACGACCTCTCGCGCGATCAGGTCTGCCGCCAGATTGCGTTCGCACTGCGCGACGAGGTGACCGATCTCGAGAAGGCCGGTATCGGCGTGATCCAGATCGACGAGCCGGCGTTGCGCGAGGGTCTTCCCCTGCGCAAGGGCGACTGGAAGGCGTATCTCGACTGGGCGGTGGACTGCTTCAAGGTCTCACAGGCCGGCGTGAAGGATGAAACCCAGATTCACACCCACATGTGCTACGCCGAATTTAACGACATCATCGATGCCATCGGCGCGATGGATGCCGACGTCATTTCCATCGAAACCTCGCGCTCGAAGATGGAACTGCTCGACGCCTTCGTGAGCTACAAGTATCCGAACGAAATCGGACCCGGCGTCTACGACATCCATTCACCGCGCGTGCCGGAGGTCCCGGAAATGATGGAGCTGATCGGCAAGGCGCGCCGCAACCTGTCGCCGGAGCAGATCTGGATCAATCCGGATTGCGGCCTCAAGACCCGCGGCTGGCCCGAGGTCAAATCCGCGCTGACCAATATGGTCGAGGCCGCACGGCAGGCGCGTGGGGCGTAATAGACCGCTTATTCACAGGTCGTCATGGCCGGGCTTGACCTTGCACTTTTCGGACCATGAGACCGCTTATTTCCAACGCACTCGATTGTCATCACCGGGCTTGTCCCGGTGATCCACGTCTTGCTTGCGATCTTAAGGTGAAGACGTGGATGGCCGGGACAAGCCCGGCCATAACGAAGATTGAACTCTGCCTTGAACAGGGTTTACTTCTTCTTCCCGTCGGCGCCGAACTGCTTGAGGAATGCCGTGAGATCCTTGATCTCGTCTTCCTTTTTGATGCCGGCGAAAGCCATCTTGGTGCCGGGGATCTTGGCCTTCGGGTCCTTGATGTAGTCGGCGAACACCGCGTCGTCCCAGGTGATGCCGGAGTTTTTGTTGGCGTCGGTGTAATTGTAACCCGCGACACTTCCGGACTTGCGGCCGAACAATCCGTTCAACTCAGGGCCCACGCTGTTCTTGGCGGTTTCACCGACCTGATGGCAGGCGCGGCACTTGTTGTAGGACTTCTCACCCGCGGCAACGTCCTGAGCGGTGGCGGAAGTGGCAAAGCTGACAGCGGCAAGAGCGAGGGCGGCGACGAGCGAACGAGCAATCATGTGGTTTGACCTTTGAAGCGGGCAGAAAGGCTGGCAGGTGGGTGGAAGGGTGAGTGAGACGATGCGGGGCGTGAGGACATATCAAAATCCGCCGCGCCCCGCGGCGGATTTCGTCGATGATCAGTCCATCAGGCAAACATATCGGCCGTGATCCCGCTATACCAGCCCATGTTTTCCGCCTGTGTTTGCTTGCGCAGTTCGGCGCTCTCGCCGGTCTTTGAGACAAAGGTGGATGACGCGCCGATCTTGCCGTCCTTGGGCTCGTAAGCACCGCCGACCTTCACGCAATCGTCGGTGTCGATCATGCTCCAGCAGGTGTTGGTGTAACGCGCCGGGAACGTGCGCGCCGAAACCAGTTCACCCCGGATCATCATGGCGGCGACCTTGGCCTGGCTGTTGGCGGAGAACGCCGATTTCGGCATCTCGCCGGCGATGCAGGCATCGCCGAGAACGTAGATGTTGGAATCGATGGCCGACTTCATGTTCGTCGCATCGATGGCGCAATAGCCGCTGGCATTGGCAAGGCCGGCATCACGCGCGATCGCGCCGGCCATCTGCGCGGGGATGACGTTGACCAGCGCCGTGTTTTTGTAGGTCTCGAAACCCGTGACGACGGTGTTGGTCTTCGGGTCGACCGACTTCAATCCGTCATGCACCTTCGGGCCGAGCCATTCGACCATGCCCTTGTAACGGTTTTCCCAGCCTTCCTGAAACAGCCCCTGCTTCGAGAAGGTCTCCTTCGGATCGATGATGAAAATCTTGCAGCGGTCCTTGCGCGCCTTCTTCAGCGCATGCGCCATCATCGAGACGCGCTCATAGGGTCCGGGCGGGCAGCGATAGGGATTTGGCGGAGCGATCATGACGATAACGCCGCCGTTCGGCACGGCGTCGAGCCGCTTCTTCAACAGCAGCGTCTGCGCGCCCGGCTTCCAGGCATGCGGCATCTTTTCTTCCGCGGCCTGCGACCAGCCCGGAACGGAATCGTATTTCAGGTCGATGCCCGGCGAGACCACGAGACGGTCGTAGGGCAGCTTCTTGCCGCTGGCGAGAATGACTTCCTTCTTGTCGCGGTCGATCTTCGCCGCACGATCAGCGACCACTGTGACCCCATGCTTTTTCATGGCGCCGTAGCCGTGGGTGATCGACGCATAGTCCCGCACGCCACCGAGATAAAGATTGCTGTGGAAGCAGGTCTGATACTTGGCGTTCGGCTCGACCAGCGTGACGGAGATCGCGCCCGCGCTCTCCTTGGCGATGTATTTCGCGGCCGTCGCGCCGCCCGCACCGCCGCCGATCACCACAACGCGCGGCTTGCCCTGCCCGAGTACCGCCGGTGCGCCAAACATCATGACGCTCGCGAACGATGCCGATCCCGAAATCAACTGCCGACGACTGATGCTCATGGTATCCCTCCAGTATTCTTGATTGAAAAAAAATGGATTCAGCAGGCCGGCCGCGCGGGCCGGTCAGCCGACCTTCAGATAAGCAAAGCCCTTGGATTGCAGCGCCGCGACCGTCGCGACACCGGACGGAACGAAACTGATGAATGGCGCATTCTGCACCTTGCCCTTGTCGAGCTTCAGCCGCTGGAAGGTGATCTCGCACAGATGGACCTTGAGCCCATTCTTGGCGAGCGTGACCACGCGCTCGAACAGACCCGGATCTATGGTCTCATCCTTCCAGGGTGTTCCTTCCAGCGTGGTCAGGAAATACTTCACCGCAGCGCTGTGCGCGACGATCACCAGTTGCAATCCGAACGGATCGGCGCCGTAGGCCGAATAATGGTTGGAAATGTTGTTCAGCGTCTGGGCGAAGCGCGCGTTGTCACCGTAGTCGCAGTGATAGAGGCAAGCGACATCGCCTTCCTTCTTCAGGTCCGCCATCGACAGCGCCGGCGGCGCGGCGTGCGCCGTTGCCGCGACCAGACCACCGGCGGCTCCTATGATGACGCTGCGACGTGTTGTCGAACCCTTGTGGTCTGTCATGACAACCTCCGATGTTGGAACCGCTATTTCTGCGTCCTGAAATAAGCCGCCAGAGCCGCGATGTCACCCGCTTCGAGCCGTCCCGCGATGGTTTGCATCACCGGGTTGTCGCGCTGCTTGTCCTTGTAGGCATTCATCACCGCGATGAACTGGTCTTCCGGCCATCCGGCGATTTTCGGAATGCCCTGCACATTCTGACCCGAAACGCGGTGACAGGTCACGCATTCCGACGACAGATATTGTCCAAGTTCTCGGTCTCCCGCAGCAGCATTTTCCAGCGCAAGGCCCGCCGTCAGAACGAAAAGCATCGCCCTCGCCAACGGCTGCCTCATCAATCGACCTTCGGCCCGGATTTGCTGTCGGGCGTCACGTCCACCGAGATCGCCCGGCCGGTCACCTTCGGAGCGCTGCGGCAATCCTTCATGCACGGGTCCTTCTTCCAGAACTGTTTTTCAGCGGTCTCGCGGTCGTCGTCGTAAAACGCCGCCGCGTTCGGCATCTTGATGGACGTAAAGTTCCTGTCATTCAATTCGAAATTTTCGTCTTTGACGATATCATTCATGCTGAGCAGGTAGGCCGTCAGAGCATAAACATCATCATCGGACAGCGACCGCGCATTTCCGTAAGGCATCGCACGCTTGATGTAGTCGAACGCGGTGGACAGATCCGGCCAGAAAGAACCGATGGTCTTGTCGGGACGGTCCGCCTTCAGCGTTCCGGCGCCCCCGGCCAGCACCGGCCAGCGGCCAGCACCCTCACCGAATTCGCCGTGACAGGACGCGCATTGCGCCTGAAAAATCACGTCCCCCTGCTTCACCGTGCCCTTGCCAACCGGAAGGCCCTTGCCGTCCGCCCGCACAGCCGTGTCCCACGCCTTGATTTCATCCGGCAGCGCGGGACGTCCAAGCCCGAGCTTAGACGAGGTCTTCACGGCCGCCTGTGCGGCAATTTGCTGCGCTTCGATCCGCGAGTTCGCAACTGCGAGCGCCACGCCACACAACAGGGCGACCGCGGCGAGCTTAACCGATCTCGACATTTTCAGTCTCCCCGCCTGAACGCACCAGCCAGGTCTGAATGCCGTTGTTGTGGTAGATCGAGTTGACGCCGCGCACCTTGCGCAGTTCGTCCTTGGTCGGCTGCACATAGCCGGTCGAATCCATCGCGCGGGACTGGATCATCAGCTCCTGCCCGTTCCAGTCGAAGTCGACATAGAAGCGCACCAGCGACTTGTCGAACACCGGCCCGTCGATGCGGGCGGTCTGCCAGTTGCGGCCGCCGTCCATCGACACATCGACACGCTTGACGGTGCCGCGGCCGGACCATGCGAAGCCGCTCAGCACATTGCGGCCCTTGTATTTCAGCGGTGCCTGTGGCGACGGATTGGTCACCACCGACTTCGCGTCCATGACGAAGGTGTGCTTGCGCGAACGGCCGTCGGCCAGCAGGTCGGTGTACTTCGATGTTTCCTCGCGGGTCTGCCATGGCTGGTCGCCAACCTCGATGCGGCGAATCCATTTCACCCAGAGATTGCCTTCCCAGCCGGGGATCACCGCGCGCAGCGGATAGCCCTGCTCTGGCCGCAGCGCCTCGCCATTCATCGCGAATGCGAGCATGCAATCGTTCAGCGCCTTCTCGATCGGGAGCGAGCGGTTCATGGCGGCAGCGTCCGCGCCTTCCAGCATCAGCCACTTCGCATTCGGCTTCAGACCCGCTTCATCCAGCAGCGTCTTCAGCGACACGCCGGTGTACATCACGTTGTGCACCATGCCGTGGGTGAACTGGCAGCCGTTGAGCTGCGCGCCGCGCCATTCCATGCCGGAATTCGCCGCACATTCGAGGAAATAGACCTTGTTCATGCGCGGCATGCGCTTGATGTCGTCCATCGTGAACACCAGCGGCTTGTCCACGAGGCCGTTGATCATCAGGCGGTGTTCGGCGGGATTGATGTCCGCGACGCCGGAGTGGTGCCGCTCGAAGCACAGCCCCGATGGCGTGATGATGCCGTCCAGTTCGTGCAGCGGCGTGAAGTTGACGGAGGATTCCGGCGATGCCGTGAGCCACGATACGTCGCGCCGGATCACGTTCTTCTCGAACTTCGACGGCACGCCGTAAGGCTTCTTGTCGACGCCGTCGCCAAGATAACGATTCCAGTCCTGCACCTCTGTGATCAGCGGATCGGGCTTCGCCTCTTGCGCCATCGCAGGCATCGCGCCGAGTGCAGCGCCTGCACCGGCGAGACCTGCTGCGCCGAGAAACTTGCGGCGGTTGAGAATATCCGCAGATGATTTGTCACTCATGCGGCATCCTTTCTATTTATCTCGATACGTGAATATGTTGAGCGTGACGGTGCACATAAGTGTCTCCATCACACGCCTGAGACTTTGACGGCGGTGTTCGGTTCGACCTTCACAGTGCCGCGCTTGCCGACATGCGCCGACACAACGTCCCAGATCGGCGGACCTTGGGTGTTTTCGTTGACGCTGGCCCAGCCCGCGACGGTGTAGCTTTTCGCGGCATCGATCGGCTTGCCGGATTTCAGATGCGTCAGCTCGGAAATGCGCGAGCCCATCGGCTTCGAGACGTCGATCGAATAACCCATGCCGCCGATACGCACCATGTCGCCGCCGCCCTGGAAGTACGGATCGGGATGGAAGATGTTGTCGGCGACGTCCTCGAGGATTTCCTTGAGCTGCGCGCCGGTCATCTGGTTGCGATAGCAGTTCGGATAGGTGATCGCGGTGGCGTTGGTCACGTCTTCCCATGTGATCGGGCTGTCCGGAAGCAGCGTGCCGCCCCAGCGGAAGCCCGGCGACAGCGCAATTTCGACGTCGCGCTCCGACAGCATCGCATCGCAGATCAGATCGTCGAAGGTGCCGTTGAAATTGCCGCGGCGATACAGCAGCGAATCCGTCTTGCCGATGACGCGCGCCAGATCCTTGGCGAACGGCGCCCTCACCTTCTCCACCAGCGCAGTCATCGACGCATCCGGCTTGATGGCGTCGGTGAATACCGGCATCAGCTTGAAGCGGACACCGGCGACCTTCTTGTCCTTCACCTCGATATCGAGACGCGACACGAACTTGCCGTGCGATCCGGTCGCAACCAGCACGGTGTCGCCGACACGCACGAGGCCCGGCATCGCATCGTGCGTATGCGCGGTCAGGATCACGTCGAGGCCCTTGACCCGGCCGGCCAGCTTGCGGTCAACATCGAAGCCGTCATGCGACAGCAGCACGACGATCTGCGCACCCTCGGCACGCGCCTCGTCGACCTGCTTCTGCATGTCCTCTTCGCGGATGCCGAATTCCCATTTCGGGAACATCCAGCGCGGATTGGCCACCGCCGTGCGCGGCAATGCCTGTCCGATCACGGCGATCTTCGCGCCGCCGCGCTCGAACATCTTGCGCGGCTCGAACACCGGCTCCTGCCATTCGTTGTCGCGAACATTCTGCGCAAGGAATGCGAACGGCGCCTTGTCTACGATTTCCTTGACGCGATCCGCGCCGTAAGTGAATTCCCAATGCCCGACCATGGCGTCGAGTTTCAGTGCCGACATGACATCGACCATGTCCTGCGCCTTGGTCTGCAGCGAGGACCAGCTTCCCTGCCAGGTGTCGCCGCCATCGAGCAGCAGCACTTTGTCCTCACCGCGCTCCGCGCGCACCGCATTGATCAGCGTCGCGATGCGGTCCATGCCGCCCATGCGGCCGTAGTTGCGCGCCAGCGAGACGAAGTCGTCCGCCGTCAGCGCGTAGGCATCCGCCGATCCGGCAGCGACATTGAAATATTTCCGGAACTCGGCATCGGTGAGATGCGGGGGAAGTCCGCGATCCGCGCCGACGCCGAGATTGACCGATGGCTCGCGGAAATACAGCGGCATCAACTGCGCATGGATGTCGGCAACATAGAGCAGCGTCACCGTGCCCAGCGGATCGAAGCGCGTGATGTCGGCCTGCGTCAGGCGCTGCTGCGCGGCCACGCGTCCGAGCGAACCAAGTCCGCTCCCGATCGTCAGCGCAGACGCAGCCGCGGTCGCCTGCAGGAATTCCCGCCTCGATATCATCGAACCACCTTTGTCCCCTCGGATGAGGGAAACGATTTTCAGAAAGCTTGGCACGCGCGCGGGATTGAAAACCCGCGCGAAAAAATCAGCCGACGGTCAGCTTGTTCTTGGCCGTGTATTCCGAACCGTCGTCATCCTTCCAGGTGAAGGTGAACTCGCCGGTTTCGGCGGCCTTGTAGAAAAACGACTGATACGGATTCGCCGAGATCGCCGGATTCCAGTCCGCTTCGAACACCGGTTTGCCGTTGAACGTCGCCGAGAACTTGTTGATGATCTTGCGCGGCACAACCTTGCCGGACGAATCCTTGCGCTGACCCGATTCCATTTCGTGCGAAATGAGAGTCTTGATTTCGATCATCTCGCCGGCCTTCGCGGTGGCAGGAACACGAACGCGCGGTGTGGGTGCATTGGCCATGGGAAAATTCCTCGCCTGAATATTTCTTCTTAAGTGAACGCCGCTCGATCAGCCGCCGCAGCCGCCGATGGTGACCTTCACGTTTGCTTTCGCCATGTAGAGGTTGCCGTCCGACATTTCAGCGACGCAGACGATGTTCTGCGTCTGCGCGAGGCGCATGCGGGTCGAGGCGGAGGCCTTGCCGCAGGCAGGCGTGAATTTGTAGGTGACGACGCCGGGAAGCGGATTGCCGTCGGCGAAGATATGAACCGCCTTCACGTAATCCTTGTCGGTCATCGGGCTTTCGACTTCGACGTTGACCGGCACCACGAGGCCGTTCTCGGCGATCTCGGGCACATCGAGCTTGATCTTGCCGCTGCCGGGTTTCTTGTCGCCGTACAGCTTCTTGATCTCGGCGGCGACAGCGTTCTCGTCGGCGAACGACATCTTCGGCGCGAGGAATGCCGCGAGCCCCGCGATGGCCGCAAGCGTCAGCGTTTCGCGACGGGTTGTTTCAACGGTCTTCAAGTTCATCGGTTGAGTCCTCCTGCGGGAGTCTTTTGCGTCCCTTGACGATAGTATCGCTTGACGATGCCAAGTCTGATCTATCATGATCCGCTCACATCATTATATTGTTTTTCTTGAATGTAAAGATGTTCTAAGGTGACGGTTCGCAAGTCCGAATCGGCAAATGAAGCCAGCTTCGGATTCAGGACACCAGGCTAATCCGGGGAACCGAAAGGGTCGCACAGACGGCCTGACGGAGGGAGGATAAAGAATGAGACGGACCACGATTCGGTCGGCGATAGCTTTCGCCATTCTGGTGTGCGCTTCGGGCGCGCCCGCTTCTGCACAGGACGCGAGTGAAAAGGAAATCGAGCGCTATCGCGCGATGATCTCCGATCCAATGTCGAATCCCGGCTTTCTCGCGGTCGATCGCGGCGAAGTCCTGTGGAGCCAGAAGCGCGGCACCAAGGATGTTTCCCTTGAAACCTGCGATCTCGGCCAGGGCCCTGGCAAGCTGGAAGGCGCTTTCGCCAAGCTGCCGCGCTATTTCAAGGATACCGACAAGGTCATGGACACCGAGCAGCGCCTGCTGTGGTGCATGACGAACATTCAGGGTCTCGACACCAAGGACGTGATCGCCCGCCGGTTCTCCGGCCCCGGCCGCGCGTCCGACATGGAAGACCTCGTCGCCTTCATCGCCAACAAGTCGAGCGGCATGAAGATCGACGTTCCGCTCAGCCATCCGAAAGAGCAGGAAATGGCTGCGGTCGGCGAAACGCTGTTCTATCGGCGCGGCGGCGTGATGGATTTTTCGTGCGCCACCTGCCACGCCGAGGAAGGCAAGCGCATCCGGCTCCAGGGCCTGCCGGACCTGTCGAAGCCCGGCAAACTCCCGCAGGAAACCATGGGCGGATGGCCGACCTATCGCGTGTCGCAGGGCGCGCTGCGCACCATGCAGCATCGCCTGTGGGATTGTTACCGGCAGCAGCGCTGGCCGGTGCCTGAATATGCTTCCGACGCGCTCACTGCGCTGACTGTATTCCTGCAAAAGCAGGCCGCAGGCGGCGAACTCAACGTCCCGTCGATCAAGCGTTGAGAGAGGAGCGCATCATGACATCATCTTTGAAAATCGCAGCGCTGGCTCTCACTGCTGGCATCTTCACCGCCCTTCCCTTCGCGGCGTCGGCGCAGACCGCACCGAAGTCCGCGGACCCGGCGATTGTCGATGCCTATGTGAAATCCACCTTCGGCAAGGCGCCGCAGGAATGGCAGGATCGCATCGTTCCTGACGAGACGCTGAAGGCCTGCAACGCCTATCACAACAACGTGCCGTCGGCGGAAGCCGACAAGATCGTGAAACGCGAACTGGAAAAAGCCGTCTATCCCGCCGACGGGAAATTCCTCGGCGACTGGAAGGAAGGCCGGAAGGTCGCCAACAACGGCCGCGGCGGACAGTTCTCCGACGCACCGGGCACGGTCGCAGGCGGCAACTGCTACGCCTGCCACCAGTTGGAAAAGGCCGAGGTCTCATTCGGCACGCTTGGGCCGAGCCTGACCAACTACGGCAAGGACCGCAAATACGCCGCCGACGAGATCAAGAACGCCTACACCAAGATCTACGACTCGCAGGCTGTGTTCGCATGTTCCAACATGCCGCGCTTCGGCGCGAACAAGGTGCTCAACGAGCAGCAGATCAAGGATCTCGTCGCATTGCTGTTCGATCCGGAATCGCCGGTCAACAAGTAACCGGCGAACTAGAATCGGACACTAGCGCAAAGCGGAGACAACGAGATGAAGGTGCGATATCTGCTGGCGATGGCGGCTGTTTGCACCCTCGCCTCGTTTCCGGCGCGCGCGCAGGACGCGACCGTCGCTTACAAATCGCTCAGCCCCGAGCTGGCGCTGGACGCGGCGAAGGCCGCGTTCGCCGATTGCCGCAAGCGCGGCTATCAGGTCGCCGTCGCTGTGGTCGATCGTTTCGGCACGCCGCAGGTGATGCTGCGCGATCGCTTCGCGGGTGCGCATACACCGCCGACCGCGACCGGCAAGGCCTGGACCGCGGTCAGCTTCCGCAGCAGCACAACCGAGCTCAACACGGCAACGCAGGCCCCTGCGATGCAGGGCCTGCGCAATCTGCCCAACGTCGTGGTCATCGGCGGCGGCGTGATGATCGAAGCCGGCGGCTCATTGCTCGGCGCGATCGGTGTTTCCGGCGCACCGGGCGGCGACGCGGACGAGGCCTGCGCCAAGGCCGGCATCGCCGCGATCAGCGACAAGCTGGACTTTTAAGAAAGCGACGTACTCGCCAAACATTCGATGTCGTCCCCGCGAAAGCGGGGACCCATTACTCCCTATGACAGCAAACCTGTAGCCCGGATGGAGCAGAGCGCAATCCGGGGTCATGCGGACTCGTATTCGTCCCGGATTTCGCTGCGCTCCATCCGGGCTACGGCCTCATCCGCTGTCGATTCAGGCCGGAGCCTTGAGCTTCCTCAGCCGGAACGACAGTCCGATGAAAATGATGCCCATGAGCATCGAGAACCAGGCGATCATCCAGACCAGCGCCAATGCACCGGAACCGGGCCGGACCAGGAGGAGAACACCGAAGGCGATCGAAACCAGGCCGCCGAGGATCAGCCACCACTCGCCTTCAATTTCCTTGCGCAATTGAATCGCGCCCCAGATCTCCAGCACGCCGATCACGATCGACCAGACGGCGATGAACATCAGCAGCACCAGGGCGGTCGTGCCGGGCCAGAAAAACGCCAGCAAGCCCGCGACAATGCCGGCGATGCCGACCAGAGCGAGCCACCAGCGCGGTGCAATAGCGCCACCTCTGCCTGATATCGCGGCCCATAGCGACAACACCCCGTCAGCGAGAGCGAATGCGCCCCAGAACAACGTGAGAGTCAGCAGCGTCAGCCCCGGCCAGATAAACGCCAGTATGCCGAAGAGAATGGCCGCGATGCCGCGTAACAGTACCAGCCACCAGCTTTGAGCGAGAGCGTCACGCAACGCAAATGAACCGGGTAAGGTCGCCCGCGTTTGGGCCGAAGCGTCGGACATTGGGTCTCTCCGTTCGTTGACGTTGCAGACAAATCGTCCCGTTGTTTCCAACCGTCTCAGGAGCGACCGATGGCATCGGCATGTTCGAACGCAGGAGCCGCCTTCAGCGCATCCTCGTGACATCGGTCAGAATTCGCCTGTTGCCGGCCGGTGTCAACTTTTGAAACCGGCATGGGCCGCAGAGCGCCAATGCATGAGCGCGAGGACGCCCTTGGTTAAAGAGGTCTTCCACAAGAAGAGACAATGCGCACGGACCAGCAAGCGTAGACCGGATGGAGCAAGCGCAGCCCGGATGAAGCGCCGCATTGTCCCACCCCGTCATTCCGGGATGCGCCGCTTGGCGCAGGCCCGGAATCCATGCTGCCGGAAATCCAATTAGTGGCCGTGGATTCCGGGTTCGCGCGAAGACGCGCGCCCCGGAATGACGGCGTGCATCAACACTCTCGATGTCGTCCCCGCGCAGGCGGGGACCCATAACCACTGAGCGCCGTAGTGATAGCTAGACGACTGCTCCAGCATCGTTCCCAAGTCGATGACTCAGGGAGTATGGGTCCTCGCTTTCGCGGGGACGACCCTGAGAGATTTCGGACAGCCGCCTGCAACATTTCGTGATGGGGATACCAATCCCCGCGCTCTGGACCGGTCTTATGTTCGGGACATCCTGTTCGCGAGGGGCGCTTTCTAGAGGCGTCTGAAGGCGGAGCAGGATGCGGCGCCTGCGCGTACGGTTCGCACCCGTGTGTCCGGGAGGCTGGGGTCACCGTCCGGGCCAACTACGTGGCTCTGCCGTTCGCGGCTGGACGCGGTGTGGATGAAGGCGGCGAAAGCCGGCCGGATCAGGGGTCGATTAGCTCCCCCGTCCTCA